>WQUH01000100.1 GCA_009782165.1 Pseudomonadota bacterium
GGCGGGACGCCTGCGTTCCCATGTCCGGCACCTTGTTGCTGGTTCCGGGCGCGGGTGCGGCGGAAAAAAGAAGGCGCAATCGGGGAAAAGCGAAGAAAAAAGGGGCCCGGTCAGCGCGGCCGCTGGAGCTGGCTGTCGACCGGATACTGGGCGCGGATAAAGGCCAGGGCCTGATCGTGGTCGGCGATTTCGCCATCGAGCTGCAACTCGATCAGGTGGTTGCGGATGGCGCGGAACAGCGGTCCGGGGATATAGCCCATGGCCTTGAGTTCGTCGCCGCCGACCAGAGGCGTCACCTTGCGCAGGGTGGTGACGAACAGGGACACCGCCTGCTGGATGAAGCGCTTGCGGGCAATGGTCATCAGATACAGCAAACCTTCGATCTCGAAGTCGACCAGGAGCCAGTAGATCTCGCTGGGCCGGAGAAAGTCGCGTTTCTGCAGCTCCTGGGCGATGCGTTCGGCCTCGGCCTTCTGGGTGACCAGCTTCCGCTGTTGGCGGGGCGGCAGGTCGAAGCGCTGACAGAAGGCGGTCAGATCCCTGGTCTGGGTCCGGCTCATGATCGCCAGCAGATAGACCATCCAGGTTTCCAGCCGGTCGGGCAGGTAGAGCAGCTTGAACCAGGCAATCGCCCGCTCCGCCTGGGTGAGGAGGTGGAGGAAACGGCGGTCGATCTTGAGGTTGGGTTGCAGATCCGGCCAGAGCAGGGGGAAGAGCTTGAAATAGGCCATCCGCCGCAGGGCCGGCGCCGGATTGTCTTCCGAGAGGATCAGCTTGAGTTCATGGAAGAAACGAGGCCCTTCGACCTGGCCGAACAGATCCTCCCGCACCGTATTCTTGATCAGCTTTTCGGTGTGGCGGGTGATGGTGAAATCGAGCCGGCTCTCGAAGCGGATCGCCCTGAAAATACGGGTCGGATCCTCGACGAAACTCAAATTGTGCAACACCTGAATGCGCCGTTCCTTGAGGTCGTTCTGGCAGTTGAAGTGATCGACCAGCACCCCGAACTGCTGCGGGTTGAGGTGAATGGCCATGGCGTTGATGGTGAAATCGCGGCGGTGGAGGTCCAGCTTGATCGAGCTGTGTTCCACCGTGGGCATGGCCGCCGGGTGTTCGTAATATTCCAGCCGGGCCGTGGCCACGTCGATGCGGGTCTGATCCGGGAAAATCACCGTGGAGGTGCCGAATTTTTCGTGGGGATGGACCACGCCCTGGCGCTGTTGCGCCAAGGCCCTGGCAAAACGGATGCCGTCGCCCTCGATGACGACATCGATGTCGATGTTCCTGACCTGCAGGAGCAGGTCGCGGACAAAACCACCGGCCACATAGGCATTGCAGCCGAAGGCGGCGGCGGTTTCTCCGATTTCGCGCAGCAGCACGATGCTGTCCCTGGACAGCACCTGGGTCATGAGGTTGGCCAGGTTGCGGGTCCGCTCCACCGAAGGCCGCTCGTCGCCGCGGAGCAGGTCGGGCGAGAGATGGGCCGGGTCGTGGATCAGCAGGTCGAGCAGGTCGGTGCGGGTAATCACCCCCACGATCGCTTCGTCCTGGACCACCGGGATGAGCCGCTGGTGGTTCTCGACGATGAGCCGCTGGATGTCGGCCAGGGTGCCGCTTTCGGGGATGGTGGCCAGTTCGGTGGTCATGTAGTCGGCCACCGGCAGATCGCCCAGCTTGTGAAAAATGGCCTTTTCCGCCACCGCCCGGGTAATCATGCCCAGAAAGCCGACGGGCGGCGCATCGTTTTCCGGGCCGCCGCTTTCCCGGACCACCGGCAGAACGGTGACGTTATAGCGGGTCATCAACTGATTGGCCTGGTCGATACTGACCTCCGGGGTGACGGAGATCACCGGGGAACTCATGAGATCCCCGGCCACGGCCTGGGGCCGGATGTGGCGATGGAGAAGCCCGACCAGTTGCTCCTCGGCCTCGGCGATCGTCAGGTCGCGGAACGTGGCCGAGGCGGCGGATGCGTGGCCGCCGCCGCCGAACTCGCGGGCAATGGCGCCGACGTTGACCTCCGGAATGCGGCTGCGGGCAATGAGATAGATGCGTTCGCCCAAGTTGAGCAGAGCAAAGAGCACATCGATATTCTCCATCACCATCAGCCGCTGAACGATGATCGACGAATCGGCGATATAGTCGGCGCTGGCCAGGGTGCTGATCACCACGGTCACGCCGCAGATGACATAGGACTGCGCCTGCCGCTGCAATTCATCGATCAGGCTGACCTGCTCCGCGGAGAGTTCCCGGGAAACGAACTGGCTGACGATGTCGAGATTGGCGCCGTGGGCCAGCAGCCATGAAGCCGCCTCCAGATCCTCGGGCCGGGTGGAGGAGTGGAGGAAGCCGCCGGTGTCTTCGTAGATGCCGAGCGCCATCAGGGTCAGTTCGTCGGGACCGGGCACGATGCCCCGTTCCTGAAAGAGACGGGTGAAGATGGTGGTGGTCGCGCCGAAGGGGGCAACGGTTTCCACCGCGCCGCGGATGTCGTCGGGGGTATCGGGATGGTGATCGTAGAGATGGATGTCGATTCCGGGGTTGTCGAGGCATGCCGCCAGGTTGCCGATCCGGCCGGCCTGCCTGGTATCGACCACGATCAGCCGCCGCACCCTGGTCAGGTCGGCGTGCCCGATCTTTTTGAATTCGTAGATATTGCGAAACTCCTGGGCCAGATAGTCGCGGACCGATTTTTTCTGCGAGCCCGGAAAGACGAGCTCGGCGTCGGGATAGAGTCTTTTGGCGGCGACCATGGCGGCCAGGCTGTCGAAGTCGGCGCCGATGTGGGTGGTGATGATGTCCATGGCATCGTTTATACACTAAAAAACCAGCTACTGTAAAGAAAACCTCTCCTTTAGTTTACCGATGGAGATCGGCAGAAATCCCTGGTTGTCCTTGCCGCACAGGCGCCGAAGGCGGCAAGAAAATCGTTGTTTGGCGGCGCGTTGCGCTTGACAACCGCTTGCCGACGCTCTATGTTAGTAAACTTCCCGTAGAACGGCAGGGCGGGTGTAGCTCAGTTGGCAGAGCACAAGCTTCCCAAGCTTGGGGTCGCGGGTTCGAACCCCGTTGCCCGCTCCAGACAGGAAGTTGACCCGGCGCAACCGGTCGCCTCGATCCCAGTCAGGATCGGCCCCGGCAAAGCCGGTGTATTGAAAGTGGGCTCTGCCCGCTTTTTTTATTGCCTTTTTCCGTGCAAGGCATGCGCGTTGCGGACGCGGCGCGGACGGCAGAATGCGGTGAAAGAAAACGGTTGCAGGCTGTGGAAAACGCGACGGATCGAGTTGTTACAAAAATTTACGGCTTTGCCGAACCCCTGTTGATCGATATGGGGATGGAACTGGTGGAGATCCAGTTCCGCCGGGAAGGGCACGGCTGGGTGCTCCGCCTGTTCATCGACCGGGACGGCGGCGTCACCGTTGACGACTGCGCCGCGGTGAGCAGGGAAATCGGCGCCTATCTCGAGGTGGAGGATCTGATCGACCATGCCTATCATCTCGAGGTTTCTTCGCCCGGATTGGAGCGGCCGCTCAAGAGGCGGGAGGATTTCGTCCGTTTCGCCGGCAAGCTGGCCCGGATCAAACTGCGGGAGCCGGTGGCCGGGCAGCGGGTGCTGATCGGAACCCTGCGGGGCATGGAAGGGGAATCTGTGGTGTTGGCGCTGGACGGGGAAGTCGTCCAGGTCGACATGGAGAACATATCAAAGGCACGCCTGACGCTGTAAGGTCGCAGGGACATGCAGGCGATTGCCTGAGCTGGAGTTGAACATGGTTGGAACAGAAAATCTCAAACGAATTGTCGATCAGATCTGCCGGGACAAGGGGATCGATCGCGCCTTGCTGATCGATGCCATCGAAGAGGCCGTCCGCTCGGCTGTCCGAAAAAAATTCGGCAACCGCCGGGAGATCGAAGTTCAGTTCAACGAGAGCCTGGGTGAAGTCGAGGTGTTCCAGTATCGCACGGTGGTGGACGAGGTGTTCGACGAGGAGACCGAGATCGCGCTTGCGGATGCGCGGCGGCTCGATCCCGAGGCCGAGCTGGACGACGATCTCGGCGAGAAACTGGACAACATCGCCGATCTTGGCCGCATCGCCGCCCAGTCGGCCAAACAGGTCATCATCCACCGGATGCGCGACGCCGAACGCGACGTTATCTACGAGATGTACCGCGACCGGGAGGGGTCCATCGTCAACGGCATTGTCCAACGCTTCGAGCGCGGCGACATGATCATCAACCTGGGCCGCACCGACGCGATCCTGCCCAGCGAGGGCCAGATCCCGAAACGGTCGTACAAACAGGGCGACCGCATCCGGGCCTATGTGCAGGAGGTGCGGCGCGAGGTCAGGGAAAGCGGCAAGTTCCGCGATGCCCAACTGATTCTGAGCCGGACCTGCAACGAATTTCTGATCAAACTGTTCGAGATGGAGGTTCCCGAGATCGCCGAGGGGATCGTCAAAATCATGGGCGCCAGCAGGGAGCCTGGGTTCCGGGCCAAGATCGCGGTGTCCTCCATCGAGTCGGATGTGGATCCGGTGGGCGCCTGCGTCGGCCTCAAGGGGTCGCGGGTGCAGAACGTGGTGCAGGAGCTGCAGGGCGAGAGGATCGACATCGTGCCCTGGAGCCCCGATCCGGCCAAGTATGTGTACAATGCCCTGGCCCCGGCCGAGGTGTCGATGGTCATCATCGAGGACGAGCGAAAAACCATGCTGGTGGTGGTGCCCGACGACCAGTTGTCGCTGGCCATCGGCCGCCAGGGCCAGAACGTCCGCCTGGCGGCCCGGCTGTTGAACTGGAAGATCGATGTCAAGAGCGCAAGCCGCTATGCCAATCTGGAAAACAGCGGCTACCGCAGTCTGCTCGAGGTCGACGGGGTGGATGAAGGACTGGCCGATCGGCTGTTTGCCGCCGGAATCCTCTCCGCCGGCCAGTTGGCCGGGATGGAAACTGAAAAACTGATGGCCCTGGCGCGGCTGGATGCGGAAAAAGCCACGGCGCTACAGGGGAAGGCCGCCCAGATCCAGGGCTCGGAATCCGCCGAGACGCCGGCGGCCGATGCCGGAGAGGACGCGGCGGCCGATGATTCCGGCGCATCGGCGGCCGAGTCGGCCTGATGCGGCGAGGGCATGTCCCACTGCGGACCTGCCGGGGCTGCGGGCTCAAGCGGCCCAAGGCCGGGATGTTGCGTTTCATCGTGGCCGAGGGCGCGCTGGTCGGGGACCAGCGGGGCAATCTGCCCGGTCGGGGAATATATTGCTGCAACCACACTACCTGCCGTGAACGGTTGGCAAAAAGCAAAAAGATCCGGAAAGCGGATCGAAATTGATCGTGCTGGGCGGGGGATAGAGGAAGGGAGCGTTTGATGAGTAAGGTTCGTATTTACGATCTCGCCAAGGAGTTCGGACTCAAAAGCAAGGAACTGGCCGACAGGCTGGTGGCCATGGGTTTTGCCGTGACCAGCCCCAGTTCGAGCGTTGACGACGATGTGGCCACGGCTATTCGCAGAAAGCTGAGGGGTGGCGCATCTCCCGAACCCGGTACCGGGCGGATCGAACTGAGAAACAAGCCCGAACCCGCGGCCAAGACCAGTACCGTGATCCGGCGGCGCTCCAAGGCCGACAAGGAAGAGGCGGCCAAGAAGCAGGAAGAGGTCGAAGCGCTTGCCCTGGAGGCGGAGATCCAGGCTCTGGAGGAGCGGTTGCAGGGAAA
>WQUH01000101.1 GCA_009782165.1 Pseudomonadota bacterium
TGCCCGCCCGGCCGTGGTTGTAGGCGGTCAGCGCGAGCGGCCAGGTCTGGAGCTGTTCGTAGTTGCCTTTCAGCAACTGGGCGGCGGCCAGGGTGGAGATAGTGGGATCGTAGCGTTCATCGACCAGTTCGTTGATCGTCAGATAGTCTTTGCCCGTGGAACGGGTGAACTGCCAGAGACCGGCGGCGCCCGCCTTGCTGTATGCCCTGGGATTGAACGAGGATTCGACATGGGGGAGATACGCCAGCTCCGGCGGGAGCCCCTGGGCAAGAAAAATCCGTTTGAATTGAGCCAGATATCTGCCGGAGCGGAGCACCCCCTCGCGAAAGCGGTCGCTTTGGCCGAGTTGCAGGCGCACGTTGTCCCGCGCCTCGAGACAGGCGGCGGCCCGCTGTTTGGCCGGGAACAATCCGGCGATCCGGCGCTCGTCCGCCGTGCGGGGCTGGGCTCCGGAACCAAGCCGGGTCAGGATGTCGGCGATGCGTTCCTTGGCCGTCCTGATCCGCTCGCTGTTGGTCCGCGCCGCATCCGTGGCCTCCCAGTCGACCAGGTCGACCACCGCGTAGATCCGGCTGAGATCGTCGGTGTCGTGCAGGATGCCCTGGCGGGTGGAATAGCGGCTGTAGACATGCTCCCAGAATTGGACATTCGGCCGGATACAGGGGTAGAGGGGAAATTTTTCCGCGGCCCGCACCGGAGAGAAGGCGGACGAACACGCCAATGACCAGCACAGGACGACGAGAAAATAAACCAGGGCAAGGCGCGGGCGACCTTGCCCATGATGCTGCGGATCGATCATGGTGCGACGGGTACGGGCTTGAGAGGGAAGTGGCGGAGCGGCGACCAGTCTGCTAGTATAGCACGATGCCTCTTATCCGGCGACAGAAGTTGCGGCCGGGAGAACCATTGGAACGATCGAGGTGCGCCGTCCATGTATACGCCGATTGTTGGAACCCTGGGTTATATCGTCTCCGCGGACCGTTCGCAGACCCTCCTGGTCCACCGCAACGCCAGGGCCTCGGACCAGCATCTCGGAAAATACAACGGCCTGGGCGGCAAGATGCGGGCGGATGAAGACGTGATGACCTGTCTGACCCGGGAGGTGCTGGAAGAGTCCGGCCTGACCTGCACCCAGGTCCGGTTGCGGGGAACGATCAACTGGACCGGTTTCGGGCCGGAGGGCGAAAATTGGCTTGGTTTCATCTTTTTGATCACCGCCTTCACCGGCGTCCTGAAAACAAAGAACGAGGAGGGCGAGCTTGCCTGGCATCCCATCGCCACGCTCGATTCCCTGCCGATGTGGGAGGGCGATCGGTATTTTTTGCCCCTGGTCTTTGATGCGGATCCGCGACTGTTCCACGGATACATGCCCTACCACAACGGCCGTCCCCTTGCCTGGGAATACATCCGGCTCTGAATTGCCAGCGTTTCGTGCGAAAAAATGGTTCCGTTCCCCACGGCTTCCTGCAAAGTTCTTGCGTTCGTCCGGCGCGATCTGTATAGTTAGCTGCGTTTGAGTTGTGTTGTTATTTCGGAAGGTTATGCTTTTGTAGCCTCCCAGCGACTGAAAAATACGAAAGGATAATAGAGCCACGTCATGGAAAACAATGCGGAGCTGGTGCGCCTGGAAGAGTTTGTCGATAAACTGTTGAACAAATACAATCGGTTGAAATCCGATTTTCATGCCCTGCAGGAAAAATTGCATGACCGCGACACCGAATGCGCGGAACTGAAAAGCACCATCCAACATCTGACCACCGAGCGGACAGAGGTCGGCAACCGGGTGAGCGGCCTGCTCGACCGGATCGAACAGTGGGAGGCGGATCAGGAGGGAGTTGCGGCGGACAGGAGCGGCGGATATGAGAGTATCCAGGGGTCGCTGTTCCACGATGGCCCGGATGGCAAGAATAACTGAACGTGCCCCCGCGTCCGATGCAGGATCGGTTAGTCCGCTTTAAGCTGTTCGGTCAGGAATTCACCTTCTACAGCAATGCTGCCGAGGAAGAGGTGGATGCCGCCATCGCGCTGTTGCGCGAGGAACTGGAAAGCGACGACACCTTCAACCGCGGCTCGGTGCCTTCCAACAAGATGCTGGTCCTGAGCTGTTTGCGCATGGCGGCACGGTATGTCCAGTTGCATCGGGAATTCGAAGCGTACCGGCACAGCCAGGAGGCGGCCCTGGTCCGCCTGGCTGACAAGGTTGTCGGGGGATTGGACTGACTTTTTGCAGATTCTCGTTTGGCTGGGGCACGAGTTGCGGTATAGTGACAGGGACAAGGAACGGTGCGAAAAAACAGGCCCCCTGCTCTGTTGGTGATCAGCGACGTATTGAGCCAACTTACATAGAAAGGGCAGCCTCGAAGCTGAACCACGGAACTCGTTGCCGAGTCCCAGCCGTCAGTGGAGGGCAGTGCCCACCTAATTCAATTAGGTTTAATCATTTCGTTGACACGGCAGCGCGGGGGATTTTGACTGTATCCCGGCGGGGCATGCCGCTCATTGGAGACGCGCCTCTCTCGATACGACCGGAGCAGAGGCGCGGGCGGGCAATGCTGATCCTGCGATAGAAAAGACAACACCGATGCGAGCAGGTTTACCGGAGCGTAACCCTCCATCCAGGCTGCTATCGAGAGTCGTGTCCATCGAGCGCCACGACCAGACATTTCTTTGGGTCTCTGCCGTCGGCAAGACCGGGGGAACACTTGAATCTGCCCTGAAACGTTCGGCCTCTTCTCGTCGCTGAAATCGATCAGCGTTCTCGTTTGTTGCTGCGCCGCTGGACCGGCGCGGCCATTTCTTTTTTTTACCTGCCAGCACAGGCTGTTCGTCGGGTCGTCGTGGAACACGGCGGGCCCTTTTTTCATATAAGAGGAGGACAAATGGGTTGTCTATGGAACTCGATACAATGACATGGATTTTCCTGCTGCTGGGTCTTCTGGTGGCCGGTGTTTTTCTGGGTATCCTGCTGCATAAAAAACTGGTGGAAGGCAATCAGCGGAATATTGCCTTGCAGGGCCGCCAGATCATTGAAAATTCCATCAGCGAAGCTGAGCAGATCAAAAAAGAAGCCCTGTTGCAGGCCAAGGAAGAGGCGCTGTTGATCAAGCAGGAGGCCGACCGCGAGTTGAAGGCGAATCGGCTGGAAATCAAGGAGGATCAGCGCCGGCTGAACCGCAAATTTGACGAGATTCAACGGGAATTTCAGATTCTCGAGGAAAAACAGGCCAGCCTGAAATACCGGGAGGAACATCTGGAGGCGGGCGAAGCCGAGGTGGCCGTACAAAAGCGGACCCTGGACGGGCTGATCGACGAGCAGCGGTACAAGCTGGAGCAGATTGCCGGCATTGACCGCGAAGAGGCCAAGATCCAGCTCATGCTGTCCATCGAGAGCGAGGCGCGGATGGACTGCGCCAAGCGCCTGTCGCGGATCGAAAACGAGATGAAGATGGAGGCGGACCGGAAGGGGAAAAACATCCTGGCCCTGGCCATTGCCCGCTACGCCGGCGACTATGTCGCCGACAAGACCGTTTCCATGGTGCCCTTGCCCAACGAGGAGATGAAAGGCCGGATCATCGGCCGGGAAGGTCGGAATATCCGGGCGATAGAGGCGGCAACCGGGGTGGACATCATCATCGACGATACGCCCGAGGCGGTGATCCTCTCCGGCTTCAACCCCATCCGGCGCGAGGTCGCCCGGCTGTCGCTGGAACAACTGATCGCCGACGGCCGGATCCATCCGGCCCGCATCGAAGAGGTGGTGCAGAAGGTCACCGAGGAACTGGAAATCGGCATCCGCGAATCGGGCGAGCGGGCCACCTTCGATGTGGGCGCCCACGGGATGCACGTCGAATTGATCAATCTGATCGGCCGGTTGAAATACCGGACCAGCTACGGCCAGAATATTTTGCAGCATTCGCTGGAGGTCGCCTTCCTGTGCGGGGTGATGGCCGCCGAACTCGGGCTGGATGTGAAAAAAGCCAAGCGGGCCGGACTGTTGCATGATATAGGCAAGGCGGTGGACCACGAGGTGGAGGGGTCGCATGCGGTCATCGGCCGCGATCTCGCCCGCAAATACGGCGAAGCCGAAGACATCGTCTATGCCGTCGGCGCCCATCATGAGGATCAGCCGCCCAAGAGCGTGCTGGATGTCCTGGTGCAGTCGGCGGACGCCCTGTCCGGCGCCCGGCCCGGCGCGCGCAAGGAGATGCTGCAAAGCTACGTCAAGCGGCTGGAGGATCTGGAAAACATCGCCAATGGCTTCAGCGGGGTTGAGAAGTCGTATGCCATCCAGGCCGGACGCGATCTGCGCATCATCGTGGACAGTCAGAAGATCCGCGACGAGGAGACCACGCTGCTCAGCCGCGACATCGCCAAGGCCATCGAGGAGCAGTTGACCTATCCGGGTCAGATCCGGGTGACGGTCATTCGTGAAACCAGAGCAGTGGAATATGCCAAGTAGGGAGATGGTGATGCAATCGGTCGAAGAACAGATCGCCCTGATCGAACGGGGCGCGGTGGATTTTCATTCCAAGGAGGATCTCGTCAAGAAGCTCGCCCGGTCGCTGGCGACCGGCGTGCCGTTGATTATCAAGACCGGTTTCGATCCCACGGCCCCGGACCTGCATCTCGGCCATACGGTCCTCATCCAGAAAATGCGCCACTTTCAACTACTTGGCCACCATGTCCATTTCCTCATCGGCGATTTCACCGGGCTGATCGGCGACCCCACCGGCAAGTCCGACACCCGGCCGCCGCTGACCCCCGACGATGTCAGGCGCAATGCCGAGACCTACAAGGAGCAGGTCTTCAAGATCCTCGACCCGGACAAGACCACGGTGGTCTTCAACTCGACCTGGCTGAGCGCGCTCACCTCCTACGACATGATCCGTCTCGCCTCGGAACTGACCGTGGCCCGGATGCTGGAACGGGACGACTTCAAAAAACGGTTCGAGTCGAACCGTCCGATCTCCATCCACGAATTTCTCTACCCCCTGATTCAGGGGTACGACTCCGTGGCCATGCGGGCCGATGTCGAATTGGGCGGCACCGATCAGTTGTTCAACCTGCTGATGGGCCGCGACCTCCAGCGCAGCCGGGGCCAGGAACCGCAGGTGGTGCTGACCATGCCCCTGCTGGAGGGACTGGACGGGGTCAACAAGATGAGCAAGTCGCTCGGCAACTATATCGGCATCTCGGAACCGCCGGACAGCATCTTCGGCAAGGTCATGTCGATCAGCGATGACCTGATGTTCCGCTACTACGAACTGCTCAGCGATCTGTCGATGGCGGAGATCGCGGCCATGCGGGAACAGATTGCCGACGGCCGGCTCCATCCCAAATCGGCCAAGGCGCGATTGGCCAAAGAGATGGTCGCCCGGTTTCACAGTCCGGCGGCGGCGGAGGAGGCGGAGCGCGCCTTTGAGCAGGTGTTTGCCCGGCATGAAATGCCCGACGAGATCGATGAGGTGCGCCTCGTCCCGACCGAACCCGAGATTTGGCTGCCCAAGCTCCTGCTCGACGCCGGCCTGGTGAAATCGACCTCCGACGGCCGCCGCATGATCCAGCAGCATGCGGTGTCGCTGGACGGGGCAAAGGTGGAAGACGGCAACGCCATGATCCCGACCACCGGGACCGTGCTCCTCAAGGTCGGCAAGCGCCGCTTCTGCCGGGTTCTTTTTTCCTGA
>WQUH01000102.1 GCA_009782165.1 Pseudomonadota bacterium
CCGGGACCGGAGAAGAGGCGATCGCTGCCGGACGGCAATCGGCCGCGCCCGAGTCCGGGGCTGCCACGCCCGAGACCGGGGAGGCTGCCGAAAAACAGGATACAGCCCCGCGCCGGGCCAAACCGGCCCAGCCGTCGACGGGAGCCGCCGAAGAAGAGGCGAAGAAACCGAAACAGTTGGCCAAGGTGGTGGGCCGGGTGGTGATTCCCGTGCCGGAAAAACGGGTGAAACCGGTGCAGACCCAGAAGCGGCCTGCCCGGCCGTCGCCGCGTCCGCTCCATGGCGAGATGTCGGCGGATGTCCCGGTCGTCAGGGATGAGGCGGGCAAGAGCGACAAGGCCAAGAAGAAGTCCAAGCGGGTGGTTACCGTTTCGTCGGACGAGGAGGATCTCGGCAGAAAGGCTGCCAAGGGGCAGAAAAAAGGGAAAGGCCGGATCGATTTCACCCCGGATGGCGATCTCGAGTTCATGCGGCCCCGCAAGAGCAGGAAAAAGAAGGAAGGCGGCAAGAAGGAACCCGCGATGCCGCAGGTCGCCGAGACCAAGGCCATCAAGCGGCGGATCAAGGTGGTGGCCACCATCAGCGTCGGCGATCTGGCCAAACGGATGGGCGTCAAGGCCAGCGAAGTGATCGCCGCCCTGATGCGGCTCGGGGTGCTGACCACCCTCAATCAGGCCCTGGATGTCGACACCGCCGCCCTGGTGGCGGCCGACTTCGGCTACGAGGTCGAGCAGGCCATGACCGAAGAGCTGGAAGTGGCGGCCTTCCAGGTGCAGGAAAACGAAATGGGCGGCGAAGCCCTGCCCCGCCCGCCGGTGGTCACGGTCATGGGTCACGTCGATCACGGCAAGACCTCGATCCTCGACGCCATCCGTAAAACCGACGTGGCCAGGGGCGAGGCCGGCGGCATCACCCAGCATATCGGCGCCTACCATGTCCAGGCCCCTTCGGGCGACCTGACCTTCGTCGACACCCCCGGCCATGCCGCCTTCACGGAAATGCGTTCCCGTGGCGCCAAGGTCACCGATATCGTCGTGCTGGTCGTGGCCGCCGACGACGGCGTCATGGACCAGACCAAGGAGGCCATCGCCCATGCCAAGGCGGCCGACGTCCCCCTGGTGGTGGCGGTCAACAAGATCGACAAGGACAATGCCGATCCCGACCGGGTCAGACGGGAGCTGAGCGATTTCGGCCTGATCCCCGAGGCCTGGGGCGGGACCACCATCTACTGCGAGACCTCGGCCAAGAAAGGCGTCGGCATCGAGGAACTGCTGGAATCGATCCAGTTGCAGGCCGAAATCCTCGAACTGCGGGCCGATCCCAGCCGCCGCGCCAAGGGCACGGTCATCGAGGCGCAGTTGCACAAGGGCCGGGGGCCGGTGGCCACGGTGCTGGTGCAGGAGGGAACCCTGCGGCCCGGCGACAATTTTGTGGCCGGCATCTACAGCGGCAAGGTGCGGATGCTGATCAACGAGCGCGGCGAACATGTGCAGACGGCGGGTCCGTCCATCCCGGTCGAGGTGCAGGGGCTCTCCGGCGTACCCCAGGCCGGCGACGAGTTCATTGTCCTCACCGACGAGAAGATGGCCAAATCGGTGGCTTCCGCCCGGCAGCTCAAGGCGCGGGAAACCGAGCTGGCGTCGGCCTCCAAGGTCTCGCTCGACAATCTCTTCGAGAAGATGGCCGAGCAGGAGATCAAGGAACTGCGGGTCATCCTCCGCGCCGACGTGCAGGGCACGCTTCAGGCCTTCGGCCATGCGGCGGAAAACCTGTCGACCAAGGCGATCCGGGTCCGTTCCCTGCACGAGGGGACCGGATCGATCACCGAAAACGACATCCATCTGGCCGCCGCCTCGGACGCGATCATCATCGGCTTCAATGTCCGTCCCACCGTGAAGGTGAAGGAACTGGCCGAGCGCGAGGGGGTCGATGTCCGTTCCTACGATGTCATCTACCATGCCCTGGAAGACATCGAAAAGGCGATGAAGGGCATGCTGGAGCCGACCTACGAGGAGCGGGTGATCGGCACCGCCGATGTCCGCGAGACCTTCCAGGTGCCCAAGGTCGGCGTCATTGCCGGCTGCTCGGTCATCGCCGGCAAGATCGAGCGCAACGCCAGGGTCCGCGTGCTCCGCGAGGGCGTGGTGGTCTACACCGGCAGGATTGCCTCGCTGCGGCGGTTCAAGGACGATGTCAAGGAGGTGCTCACCGGTTTCGAGTGCGGCATCGGGGTGGAGCACTTCAACGACATCAAGATTGGCGACAATCTGGAAGCCTTTGTCCTCGACGAGGTGGAGGCAACCCTGTAGGCGATTGGCCATGGCCATGGATTTCGATTTCAAACTGCCCGGTCTGGGCCGTCCGGAGAGTTCGCGGCCCAAGCGGGTCGCCGAAGCGGTCAAGAACGAGCTGACCATTCTCCTGCTGCAACAGGTTGCGGACCCGCGCCTGGCGGATGTCCGCATCTCGCGGGTGGATGTGGCGCCTGATCTCAAACAGGCCAGGATTTACTTCACCGTCCCGGCCGGCCAGGCAAGCGGGCCGGCGCTGGAAGGCATGCGCAGCGCCAAGGGATTTTTCCGCAGCCATTTGGCCAAGACCGTCAATCTGCGGTACACGCCCGATCTGCTGTTTTATTTTGACAGTCTCAATGAAGAGGCAGGGCGCATCGATACCCTGTTCCGCCAGATCGAGGAGGAACGAAAGCATGAGCGATCCTGAGCAGACGGTGCGAGCGGCCATCCGCGCCAAGGGGCACATCCTCCTGGCCACCCATTTCAATCCCGACGGCGACGCGCTGGGCTCCCTGCTCGGTCTGGCGGAAGTCCTCGAAGGGATGGGAAAAAAGGTGCTGCGCTATCTGGAGAAGCCGGTTTCCCCGCTCTATCGCTTTCTGCCCGGATGCGGCCAGACCCAGACCGAGATGGCCAGCGTGCGGGAATTCGTTGCCCAGGCCGGGGATGATTTTCTTGCCATCTGCCTCGATTGCAGCGATACCCACCGGCTGGGCCGGCACGGCGCCGAATTGACCGGGTTTCGCCCCCTGATGGTGATCGATCACCACCGGGGCCACACCGGGTTCGGCGACGGCGACTGGATCGAGCCCCACCGCTCCTCCACCTCGGAAATGGTCTACGACCTGGCCGTGGCCCTGGACGCCGACATCTCCGCCAAGGCGGCGGAATGCCTGTTTACGGGGATCAACACCGATACCGGTTCGTTCTGTTACGAATCGACCAGCAGCCACACCTTTGCCGTGGCGGCCGATCTGGTTCGCTGCGGCGTCCGCCCGGACCAGGTGAGCAGCAATCTGTACGACAACTACACCCTGGGACGGCTGCGCCTGATGCAGGAGGTGCTGGCAACCCTGGAGATGCACGAGCGGGACAGGATCGCCATCATCCGGGTGACCCCGAAGATGCTGGCGCGGACCTTCACCACCATCGAGGACACCGAGTATTTCATCAACCTGCCCCGGGCCGTCAGTTCGGTGCGGGTGGCGGTTTTCCTCAAGGAGCCCGAGCCGCTCCAGATTACCGTCAGCCTCCGGGCCAAGGGAAAATGCGATGTTTCCCAGATCGCGGCCCGGTTTGGCGGCGGCGGCCACCGGAACGCCAGCGGATTCCGCGTCAAGGGGCAAAGCATGGAGGAGGTGCGCGACGCCCTGCTCCAGGTACTGCGGCCAGAGGTGCAGTGACGGCGGCGGCGATGCCGGTGGCGGCCGCGATGGTCGCGGAAGACAGGCCGGGCTGGAACGACGGCGTCTTTCTGGTCGACAAGCCGGCGGGCATGACCTCTTTCGCCATTGTCCGCCGCATAAGGCGGCTGCTCGGCATCAAAAAGGTGGGACATGCCGGCACGCTCGATCCTTTTGCCTCGGGCCTGCTGATCGTGTGCGTCGGCCGGCCGGCCACCAGACAGGTCGAGCTGTTCATGGCCGGCCGCAAGGTGTACCGGGCCCGGCTGCAACTGGGCGTGGAAACCACGACGCTCGACCCGGAGGGGAGCGTCATCGCGACCTGTCCGGTGCCGGAACTGGACGAGACAGCCCTGATGGCCTGCCTCCGGCGTCATGTCGGACCGCAGATGCAGGCGCCGCCGCCTTTTTCGGCGGCCAAGCACCAGGGCAAGCCGCTCTATGTCTATGCCCGCCGGGGCGTGCTGATCGAAAAGGCGGCCAAGCCGATCGAGATATTCCGCCTCGACCTGGTGGCCTACGATGCCGACGCCAAGCAACTGGATGTGGAAATCGAGTGCGGCAGAGGCGCCTATATCCGGGTGCTGGCGGCGGATATCGGCCGGGCGCTCGGTTGCGGCGCCCATCTCGTCGGCTTGCGGCGAACCCGGTCGGGGCGCTTTGCCGTCGAGGACTGCCTGCCGGGCGAAGGACTGTTTACGGACAACGGCCTGCACCTGTTGCACGCCCAACGCCGCGACTGTGCCGAAGTAGTGCAACCTGCCGGATAACCGGACTTTTGTTCTTGCGACGGTTGTTCGGCGTGGGGTATACAAGTGTTTACCGTCCCCTCGGGTCGTCCCTCTGACCCGAAATCAGGGACAATCTATCCAGACTCCAGAGAGGCTGAGGGAAGGTGCTTTTCTGGCAGCAGAAGGAAAGTGGAGGTGCCCCATGGCACAGACAACGGAAAAGAAGAAGGAACTGATCGAAAAATTCAAGACCCATGAGACGGATACCGGTTCCTGCGAGGTGCAGATTGCCCTCCTGACCGATCGTATCCTCTATCTCACCGAGCACTTCAAGACGCACGCCAAAGACCACCATTCCCGCCGCGGCCTGCTGCGGCTGGTCGGTCAACGGCGCAACCTGCTCAAGTATTTGCAGAAAAAGGATATCGCCAAATACCGGGCCCTCATCCAACAGCTTGGCATCCGGAAATAGGATGCCCGTACCGGACGGCGGACCATGGTGGTCCGCCGTCCTTTTTCCCCCTGCGACCGCGCGCGGCAGCGGCAACGCCATAAAGACACAAAGGACACAGAGAGAACGGACAAAAGGGTGCCGGGCGTCCCTGCATCCTTTGTGCCTTTGTGGCGGCATTGAGCCGGGCCGGTTGCATTGTCTTCACACAGTTCCGGAACCAACCGGACAGGAGCATCTATGATTCACACAGTAACAACCGAAATCGGCGGTCGGACCATCGCCCTGGAAACCGGCAAGATGGCCAAGCAGACCAGCGGGTCCGTGATGGTGTGCAGCGGCGACACCAAAGTCCTGGTGACGGTCGTGGCCGAAAACGAGCCGAAAAACATGGGGTTTCTGCCCCTGACCATCGAATATCAGGAGCGGATGTACGCGGCCGGCCGTATCCCCGGCAGTTATTTCCGCCGGGAAATCGGCCGGCCCAGCGAGAAGGAGGTGCTGACCTGCCGCCTGATCGACCGGCCGTTGCGGCCGCTGTTCCCCGACGGCTATGATTGCGAAACCCAGTTGATCGCCACGGTCTTTTCCGCGGAACTGAATTTCGACCCGGACGTCCTGGCCATGAACGGGGCCTCGGCGGCCCTGCTCATCTCCGACATCCCCTTCGGCGGGCCGGTGGGCGCCGCCCGGGTCGGCTATGTCGACGGCCAGTACGTGCTCAACCCCACCAAAAAGCAGTTGGAAAACTCCAGGATCAACCTGGTGGTCGCCGG
>WQUH01000103.1 GCA_009782165.1 Pseudomonadota bacterium
GAAAACCGAGCTTTTCCCCCGCTTCCACCGCCGGCCGGGTCAGGATGATCTTGGCCGCCTGCTCACGGGCCAGGGCCGAAACCGCCATGGCCACGGCCAGATAGGTCTTGCCGGTGCCGGCCGGGCCGATGCCGAAGACGATGTCGTTTTCCCGGATCGCCTCGATATAGAGTTTCTGGTTGATCGATTTGGGCGAGATCACCCGTTTGCGCGAGGTGATGCAGACCTTGTCGAGGAAGATCTCCTCCAGCCGGGCCTGGGGAGAGGAGGCCAGAATCTTGAGGCCAAAGGCGATGTCCTGGCTGAACACCGGATAGCCTTTGCGCAAAAGCCCGTACATCTGTTGCAGGGTGGAGGCGGCCAGCTCCACGGCGTGCGCCCGGCCGCTGACCCGCAGGCCGTTGCCGCGGGCGTTGATCGTCACTCCGGTGGCCTGTTCGACGGTCAGCAGGTTGCGGTTCAACTCGCCAAACAACTGCTGGGCGCTCCCGTTGTCGGGGAAATCGAGTTCCCGCGAAATCTCGGCGTTGAGGGCGGTTGAGGACTTCACCTTATTTGGGACCATCCGTTTGGGCTGCCGGGCGGTCGGTTCCCGGCTTGGCCCCGTCGACGGCCCCCTGGGGCTGCTCGACGGCGCGCGACCTCTTCGGGGCGCTGCCGGCCTCCTTCTCCTTGGTCCCGCCGGCGGCCTCGGCGGCTGCCGACCTCTTCGGGGCGCTGACGGTTTCCTTCTCCTTGGCCCCGCCGGTGGTTCCCTGGGCCTCGGTGACCATCTTCTGAAGACTGGTCAGGGAGCGGTCCTTCACCGGCCGACTGTTGATGAACAGCGACGGGGTGGAGTTGACATCGGCGATCATGGCGTCGTTTCTGTCCTTGGCCAACTGCGCCTGCACCTCGGGGCTGGCCAGATCGGCGCGGAATTTTTCCATGTTGAGGCCGGCCCGCACGGCTGCCTCCTCGATGGTGTTCGGCGTCCAGTTGGTGGTTTGGAACAGGGCGTCATGCATCTCCCAGAATTTTCCCTGTTTCTGGGCGGCAATCGCGGCCAGGGCGGCCGGTTCGGCAAAGGGATGCATGGGCAGCGGCAGATGCTTGAAGATGACGCGCAGGGTGTCCTGGTTTTTGGCCTGCAACTCGGCCAGCACCGGTTCGAGCTTGCTGCACCAGGGGCACTCGAAATCGGAGAACAGCACCAGGGTGACCGGGGCGTCCGTCTTGCCCCGCACCGGCGCGCCGATAATGTCGATCTTCTGGCTGAAGCTGACGTCGATGGCGCTGTAGGTGTTGGTTTTGCTGTTGATCAGATAGAGGGTTTCGCCACGGGCGGCGATGTCGATGGCGGTGACGTTGGGGTCGACCGGCAGCGCGCCCAGTTGGACGCCGTCGGGCGAAAAGATATACACCTTGGCGTCGGCGGCCAGGATGAACACCTTTTTGTTGTCAAGGGACTGGGCAAGGTCGAGCGGCTTGGCCGGGACCGGCCAGGAAGCCTGAACCGACCAGTTGAGTTCCCCGGCGCTGTTGTTTTTCCTGGGTTCCTGGGCGAAAACGGTCAGCGGCAGCAGCAGGACGGCACAGAGGGCGATGGTTTTCATGTTCAGTATGGAGTTCATGGGGTTGGGCTATCCTTGGCGTTGGGCAATGGGTTGACGGTGAGGCCGGATCAGGGCCGCGAAATCCCCGCGCAACACGCCGGGCGGTTGCCGTCCGGGGAAGACATCCCCCTATATACTGATAGCGCCGCGAATGCGCAAGCGGCAAGAAGGACGGAATCTTTTCCGCCCAGGAGGGCAGGGTGGCGGCGGCTTCTTGACCGCTTGTCCGGCGGCCGGGCGGTGGCCATGCACCGGGGAGAAACCGGCGGCGCCGGAACGGGCAAAACAGGTTTGTTTGGTGATCTTGTTGAAAACAGGACTATTTTAAAAACACTACATGTGGCATTTATTGCGCTTGATGTACTCTATATGTTGTGATAATGTGCCGCTGGCTCCAAGGATCGCAGGGGCCGGGCGCAGGGCGGGACATGCCGCGTGCGGCCGGCATCCGGTGGCCCAGGAGAGAGAGAGACAGACAAAAAAATGCGGAGGAAGAGGCCAGCATGAGCACACCCCGGCAGCAACTGACCGAGACGGCGGAAACGGTACTTGAACGGCGCTACTACCTGAAGGATGCGGAGGGCAGGCCGCTGGAAAACTGGGAAACCCTCTGCCGCCGGGTGGCGGACGCGGTGGCCCTGGTGGACAGCGACCAGCCCGATTACCAGGGCTTGGCCGACCGCTTCTTCACCATGATCTACCAGCTCGATTTTCTGCCCAATTCGCCCTGCCTGATGAATGCCGGCACCGACCTCGGCCAGTTGTCGGCCTGCTTCGTGCTGCCGGTGGAAGATTCGATGGACGGCATCTTCACATCCATCCGCAACGGCGCCCTGGTCCACAAGACCGGCGGCGGCACCGGCTACTCCTTTTCCCGGCTGCGGGCCAAGAACTCGGCGGTCCGCTCCACCCAGGGCGTGGCCTCCGGGCCCTTGAGTTTCGCCGCCGTGTTCGACGCCGCCACCGAGACCATCAAGCAGGGCGGCAAGCGCCGCGGCGCCAACATGGGCGTGCTCCGGGTCGACCATCCGGACATCCAGGAATTCATCGTCGCCAAGCAGGATCAGACCCGCTACACCAACTTCAACTTCAGCGTCGCCATCACCGACCTGTTCATGAACGCGGTCAAAAACGACCTCGAATACGACCTGATCGACCCGGCCCTCGGCACCATCACCCAGACCCTGCGCGCCCGCGATGTCTTCGATAAGATTGTCGATCTCGCCTGGCACAACGGCGAACCCGGCGTGCTCTTCATCGATGCCGCCAACCGCGACAACGCCACCCCGCAGCTCGGCAGGTTCGAGGCGACCAACCCCTGCGGCGAGCAGTGGCTCCTGCCCTACGAATCGTGCAACCTGGGTTCGATCAATCTGGCGCAGTACGTGCGGGAGGGCGCGGTCGACTGGGAGCGCCTCGGCGCCACCGCCCGGCTGGCGGTCCGCTTTCTCGACAACGTCATCGACTGCAACCGCTTTCCCATTCCCGAAATCGCCGCGATGACCCAGAAGACCCGCAAGGTCGGCCTGGGGATCATGGGCCTGCACGACATGCTCATCCAGTTGGAATTGCCCTATGGCAGCGAGGAGGGGCGGCAGGCCGCGGCTGCGGTCATGGCCTTCATCCGCAGGGAGGCCGAGGCCGCCTCCATCGATCTGGCGGCCTCAAAGAGCCCGTTTCCGGCCTACGACCCGGCGGTCAACGCCTATCCGGCCCGCCGCAACGCCGCCCTGACCTCGATCCAGCCCACCGGCACGGTGTCGATGATCGCCGACTGCGCCTCCGGCTGCGAACCCTATTTTTCCATCGTCATGATCAAGAACGTCATGGATGGCGACCGGCTGCTCATGGTCAACAAGCTGTTTGAGCGGGTGGCCCGGGCCGAGGGCTTTTATTCCGCCGAGCTCATGGAAAAGGTGGCCGCCAGCGGCACGGTCATCGGTCATGCCGATATTCCGGGCAAATGGCAGGAGATTTTCCGCACCGCCCAGGATATCGGCCCGGAACAGCACATCCGCATGCAGGGCACCCTTCAGGGCAACGGGGTCGACGCCTCGATCTCCAAAACCATCAACCTGCCGGCCACGGCCACCCAGGACGACGTGCGCACCTCCTATATGCTCGGCTTCGAACTGGGCTGCAAGGGCCTGACCGTCTACCGCGACGGCTCGCGCGACCACCAGGTGCTCAACACCGTGGCCGCCAGCCCGGACAAGACCGCCGTGACCTCCAGCGGCGGGCTGGTGGGCAAGGCCACCCTGCCCGATGTGCTCAGCGCCAAACGCTACCGGCTCAAGGATATCAACCAGGAAACCATCTACCTGATTGTCTGTTTTGACGAAGATGAGAAGCCCATGGAGGTATTTGCCAAGTTTCCCTTTGACAATCGGGTTGATCTGAAGGATAAGTCCACTATGTGGACCACTACCTGCCGCCTGGTGTCTCTGGCCCTGCGCTACCAGATTCCCATGGACGAGATCATCAAGCAGTTGGATCGTTCTTCCGGCCACATGCTCGATCTTCCGGCCCAGTTGGGCAAGCTGCTGAAATCGTTCATGGCTGCCACCCAGCACGGCTTCGCCTCGGTCTGTCCCGAATGTCAGGGCAGGCTGGTGTTCGAGGAAGGGTGCGAGGTCTGCCGGGATTGCGGTTACTCGAAATGCTCGTGACGGGTCACGTCGGAGCACGGTGGGTTTAATACATTAACTGTAAAGAAATGTATGATAAAAAAAGTCGATGTCGATAATCTCATGGTTGGAGTTTTTGTTCATGACTTCAACTGCGACTGGAATGGCCGGCACCTGTATGTCGAACCAAACTACATCAAGAGTGAAATTACTATTGAGGTTCTGAAAAAATGGAACATCAAAGAGGTCTTTATCGACACCGATCGGGGCCTGGATGTCAAGCAAATAAAATCCATCAATGAAAAGGTAAGTTTCGACAGCCCCTTTGGCCGCAAGCGGCAGCTCGACGCGCCTGACGTGCCGTTGAAGGTTGAATTGAAATCATCCAAGGAAATTACCGATAATGCTGTCAAGCTCGTGGACCAGGCGTATCGGCAGGTGATGAACGGGGACATACCCGAAGTCGAGCCCTTCTTTGAAATGGCGCAACAGATGCGGGTTTCGATTCAAAGAAACCGCGACGCCCTTTCGCTCTTGAGCCGTATCCGCAAAAAAGACAAATACACCCTGGCCCATTCGGTCAGCGTCAGTTCCCATGTCCTGAATATGTGCCATTACTACGACATCCCGGAGCAACAGAGCCTCGACATGGGGGTTGGCGCCCTGCTGCACGATATCGGCAAGGCGCTGGTGCCGCAGACCATTCTGAACAAACCGGGCAGGCTCACCGAGGATGAGTTCGCCGAAATGAAACGGCATACCGAGTTGTCCATGGAACTGCTGACCAAAACAAAAAATGTGCCGCTGGAGGGATTCGATATTGCCCTGCACCACCACGAGCGATATGACGGCAGGGGATACCCCCATGGCCTGAGCAGAGACCGGATCAGTTTTGCGGCCCAGGTCACCAGCGTCTGCGACGTGTTCGACGCCGTTACCTCGGAACGATGCTACAAGGCCGGCATGGAAGCGGTTCTGGGTTTGCGCATCATTTACGAGGGCAGCGGCGCGCAGTTCAACAAGGAACTGTCCCATGATTTCATCCACTGCGTCGGCATGTACCCGGTCGGCACCTGCGTGGTGCTGGAGGACGGGAGAAGCGGGGTGGTGATCGGGTCGACCCAGGACGTGACGCGGCCGGTCGTGCAGATCCTGTACGATGAAACGAAAAAGAAACGGTTGGCCTCGACCAAGGTCGATCTGTCCAAAACCAACGACGCGATTGTCAGCTACAACGATGCGAGAAGGTTTGGCCTGACCTACGATCAACTGTTGAAAAAATTTCTGCTACAGCAGCATTGACCCTTGGGCCGCAGGCGAACCCCAACGGTTGCGTAGGGGCGAGCATTGCTCGCCCGTGCTGATCGTTCCCACGCCCCTGCGTGGGAACGAACCCCCCAGCAGGCGTCCCGCCTGCATGTTCGCA
>WQUH01000104.1 GCA_009782165.1 Pseudomonadota bacterium
ACCCTCTGCCCTGGCCCCCAGATCGAAAAAAAACGCTACACCATCCCCCACCAGGGCCATGTCTGGGAGATCGACGAATTCCTGGGCGCAAACCACGGTCTGATTCTGGCGGAGATCGAACTTGCGGCGGAGGACGAACCCTTTGCCCGGCCGGATTGGCTCGGCCGGGAAGTCACCGGCGATGTCCGCTACTACAACGCCATACTCTGCCGCTTACCCTACCGCGACTGGCCGACGCCATCCGGGGATTGAGCCCTCTGTGCATCCCGCATCCCCTGGACCCTCCGCGCGGCTGCCCCGGCCCGTTGCCTCCAGCGCGAGTTCATCCGCCGTGATTTGGCGAGGCGCGGCGCGGGGTTGCATGAGAAACACAATCAGAAAAAAAACAACATGAACAGGAGAAAACGAAAGGCAATATGGGGCATGGTGCTGTTGTTGCTCCTGATGGGATGGGTCCAATCATCCGGGGCGGCTTCTGGGCAAGGATCAGCAGTACCCCAACCAGGATCGATGGGGCCGGGCCAATCTTCCAAGGCGGAGTCCAGCCAGGAAGAAAAACCGGCGGAAAAGGGCGTTGCCCAATGCTCCAGCTATACGGTGCCGATTGAGATTATGGATGGTGCGAGGCGTACTCCCCAGGTCATTCTCTCTATTGATAAAATATCTTCCGGTTCCCCGCATTTTCGCGCCTTTGTAACGGCAGTTACGGAGCACGTCGCGGCCCGGATGACCAAAGAGAATCTTTGCGTAGACAGTACCGACAGCAATAAACGCTCCCTGCTGCAATTCGTGAACTGGCCTCTCGCTAATTATTATGGAGACGAACCCCTCGTTTCAGTGCCGCCGCTCGATGCGCGTCCCTCCAGCGGCTGCCGGATTTCCAGCCCTTGGATAGATCTTGTCTTTGAGCGGAAGCCAATTCTATCGATCCGCGCCATTGTTCGCTGGAATGATCGCCAACTGCTGGCCGATCAAGCAGTGCTGGCCGGGGCGCGCAATGTGCCGCCAGGCGTGGCGATGCCGCTGAAGAGAAGCGAGTATGCTCACTTCCTAACTGAATATGCGAATTCAGAAATTCGTGGCGAGCCAGCGGCGAAGCCAATCGAAGAACGCATCCCGCCGGATATGCTGTGGCTGTTCCGCCATTCCTGGCAGAGCACACGCGGCGGCGGCTTCGGACCCAGCTTGCGCGAAGCAAAAAAAAAGGGCGCGGATGGCTACACGAAGCTCGTTAATGCCCTGATTGATCGCTGCTTTGACTCTGACGGGGCTGCCCTTCATTACAGCACCATCCTCGACGCCGCTGATCTGGTCCCACTTGAATACAAGATCGACACACTGACCCGTTAAAATTGAAACTGTCACAACCAAGGAGAATGCTCAGTGGCAAGGTTGGGGTGAGCGGAACACGAACCCCAACGGTGAGGGGCGAAGCTGTTGTTGGGGTTCGCCTGCGGCTCACCACCAACCTATCCCTGGATTGCTTCGGCGCTTCGCTCCCCGCAATGACATTTTTCTATATAAATCCCTGTATTTTAAACAAAAAACCACCAACTGTCTACGCTATCAAACGCATACCGCAGGTCTCGGCGGCGTTGCGGTCAAAGGTTTCCGTGTATGCGCATCCCGCCGCATCCGCCAATCGTTCGATGAGCCTATCCGGAAAATCGGCCTTGCCATCGCGGCAGGCGCGCAGGGCCATCCAGACAGCAGCGGCTTCGGCCACCACCAATTCCTTGGTGCGCAACAAGGTTTCCAGCACCTCGTGGATTTCATCCTTCGTGCTGCCGTAGCACGCCGTCAAAACCCAAACAAGCTCGACAATCGAGACGACCGTGATGTAACCCGGCGATTCGGCGGTCAACGACTCGATCAGGCGCGCCGCTTTCGGCGATTGTTCCGGATCGTCCTGGGCGATGTAGCGAACAAGGACGTTGGCGTCGAGCCCGATCATCGCGCCTTGGCTCCCTGGGCGATGATGGCTTCGTTCATCGCCGCGATTGTCACGGGGGTGGCGGGCTTGCGGATCATCCCCTTCAGTGCGGTGACCGGCCGGGTAGCCGCGACGATCTCGAACCGGCCCGGTTCAACCTGGATGAATTCAATCCGGTCGCCGGTTGCCACGCCGAGCTCCGTTCGCACGGCGACAGGGATGGTCACTTGGCCTTTACTGGTAATGGTTGCGGCAGGCATGATTCCTCCAATGCGATCGGGTATTCCTTACTTTATGGTAAGGCGATATCGGCGTCAAGAGCAAACGGGTGGAGGGGCAAACGGCATAGCGCATTCGCGGAAGACACGGCATCAGTCGATGCGCGGCATAGATAAGGAGCCGTCCCTGTCTACGGACGCCCCCTTGCAAAAGGGTCGTTGGAGGCGTTTTGTACAAGCCGCCCATGCGCAGGCGGGACGCCTGCGGTCCCATGTCAATGTCTCCGCCGTCGTTCCCGCAAGGTACTGGATTCCCTGTCATTCCCGCGTAGGCGGGAATTTCGCGGGAATGACGAAGAAACGGGCGCGCAATGACGGCTCCAATCGGTGGCGCGTGCTGTACTGTGCCCGACGCTGTCCTGTTCACTTTGCCTTGCGCTGCAATTCCTCGATGATAGGGTCGTCTTTCAGGCGTTCGTTGCTGCGCGCCCGCTGCAGGTCGCCTGCCGAGACGGTTGCCCCCGCTTGCAGCAGAAGCGACACGATTTCCGGATCGTTGGTCTCGGCGGCATAATTCAACGACGTCCGCCCTTCCCGATCCTTGGCGTTGACCTTGGCTCCGGCCTTGATCAGCACGCTCAACACCTCAGGGTTATCGTTCTTTGCGGCAGCCAGCATCAACGGCGTCTTGTCATCTGTATCTTTGGCGTCGACCTCGGCGCCGGCCGTGATCAGAGCGCTCAAGACCTCAGGACTATGGTTATTCGAGGCAGCCCACATCAACGGCGTCGAGCCGTCCCCGTTTTTGGCGTTGACGCCCGCGCCGGCCTTGATCAGAGCGCTCAACACATCGGGATTATTGTTATTCGTGGCAGCACCCATCAGTGGCGTCGCACCGTTGGCATCTTTGGCGTCGACGCTGGCGCCGGCCTTGAGCAAAACGTTCAACACCTCAGGATTTTGGTTGTTCGTGGCGGCAAAGATCAACGGCGTCGTACCGTCGTTCGCCTTGGCGTTGACGGCGGCTCCGGCCTTGATCAGCACGCTCGACACCTCAGGATTGTTGTTCTTCGCGGCCGCCCGCATCAACGGCGTCCAGCCGTCCTCATCTTGGGCGTTGACGGCGGCGCCAGCCTTGATCAGCACACTCAAAACCTCAGGGTTCTCGTTATTTGCGGCAGCCACCATCAACGGCGGCCAGCCGTCGATGTTTTTGGCGTTGACGGCGGCGCCGGCTTTGATTGCTGCCTCGATTTGCTGTGGCGCGCCTTGTGCGCACAGGTCGAAAAATTCTTCGGCATCGACCGGCAACGGCGCCGTCTTGGGGGTATCCTTGGCGACGTCGTTGCCGGCCGGCGCCGGCTGACTGGCCGTGGCCGGTTCGGCCGGTTTTGCCGCCGCCACTTGGCTTGCCGGGGCCGGCTTTGCCGTGACCGTCACGAGCGTTGCCGGCAGTTCGCACATGGCGCGGCCGCCATCGGTAAAAAACACGGTAAGGCGAAAGTCGGTGGCCTTGCCGGCAAAGGCGCCGTTATCCTTGAGGGTGAGAGAAAGCGGCGTTTCCGCATCATTCAGGGTCAGCCCCAGGGCCGCCGCGCCGCCGCTGCTCACGGCAACCGGCGGGGTCTGGTCTTTGCCGTCGCTGCGCCAGAGGGAAGAGACCCCACCCAGGTTGTCGATGCGCACGGCTTCTATGGTTTTCCCCGGCGCCAGCACGGCAACGGCCAGCTCGACCTGATCGTTGGTCAGATGCGCCGCCCGGGCGGTAACGGCGGGCTTGCCGGCGGCGGCCTGGGCGGGAAGGCTGAACCCGGCCAGAGTCATAAGGCCGGCAAACAGCATGGACAGCAAGCATGCGACAACTGTTGACCTGTTCATGGATCCTCCCTGCGTTGGTTGGATTGTGGCGCCTATCGAAGCCCTGAAGCACAACTTCAGACCCCTTGCCTGGAAAAAACGGCAGGCGTGCGGTTCACAGATAGTTAAAAAATTTCAAGCAGTTGCGCTTGAACACCAGGATGATCCGCGGTGAGCCGCCATGGCCCTTGCCGGGTTGGGCCCCATCATTTGGCCGGTATGACCCTGGTGACGTAGACGAGGATGCGGTTCTCCCCGGACCATGCGCCTCCCGCGTGGATGAGACGGCACTGGCCGGTGCTCCATTCGCCGCTGCGGCGAAAATCGGTCCCGTCCCAAACCCAAGTGCCGCCTCCCCAGCAATCGCCCAATCCGCGTCCTTTTCCCGTGGTTGTGATCACGCCGCTTTCGTAGCCGGCATCGATATCTTCCAGCAGGAACCTGGTCACCTTCCCGCCCTGCTGATCAGTCAGCCAATAGGCCACGGTTCCCTGATACGCGCCCATTTCGCATGGTGTGGAAATCAGTGCGTGTTGGTCATCGACAGGCGTCAGGGTGAATTTTTGCTCGCCGGATTCTTTTTTTCGATCCGGTTCATGCAAACCGCACTTTTCCCCCTTGGCCTTCCACAGCATGGGTTCGATGGCTTGTGCTTCCGATGCGGTCAATTCGCGGGAAACAGGGTTGCCGATGACCTTTGCCGCCTGGATAACGGGCATGGGAACCGGCGCGCGCACACCGGTTTCCGGCTTGTTGCCTTTACGGATGAGCGCGCCTGGCGTGCCGACCCGGCCCTGCACGTCGTCCATTTTCAACATCACCGCGGAAACGCCCTGGCCGGAAAGGACAAAGGATTTGTTGCCTCCCTTGAATTCGATCGTCTTGTCATCTTTTGCCCCGGCCAGCACGACCAGCGCCTGGGCTTGCGTGAGCGGATAATTGCCGCTGCCGCCGGCATAGTTCAGTGTGCCCTCAGCTTTCCCGTCCACCGAGAGCAGCACAACGGCAGGCCATTGGGGTTCGGTTGCATCGTCATAATCCGCCAGCGTAACCACAGCGCGCAGGGGCGCATTGGGGCCGGCGGCGCGGGTAATCAGCACACCCCCGCGTCCTTTGCTCAAGTCGCCGTCCTCCTCGGCGCTATACCCCTCCATGCGGCAAGTCAACGTGTTGTCGCAGGTGACGGCCCAGTCGCCGTGCAGAAACGAAAGTCCCGACTGTTGCCCATGCGCCGGCGTTGCCGCCGCGCCGAGGACCATCAGAGGCCATGCCAAAAGAAAAGATTTTGATGATTGCAGTGGATTCATGGTTGCCGAACCTGCGAGTTCTGGATGAAGGGGCTCGATGTCGTGCCGACGCTGTCCCTGGCTGACGCCCGCGATATCAAATTGTCCGGCATCTGCCGTGCGAGGAGGGGAAAGCGGCACAAGCGCTGGCGATGCAACTGAAATGACGGAAAGAAAGATGGCACATTGCGCAGATGCATCTATACCCCTCCTCTGTTCCAACAGCATCAAACGAACTGTTTTACTAAAAAAATATCATCGAACGTATACCTGTTGTCAATCATATTTTTCGAAATTTCACAACGATAACAAATCACTCCTTCGCTCCGGCCCGGAGGCGCCCTTTTG
>WQUH01000105.1 GCA_009782165.1 Pseudomonadota bacterium
CTTCACGCCATTCCCGTGTAGAACACCATGTTTGAGAACCTAACCGACCGCCTTGAGAGCGCGTTCAAGAAACTGCGCGGCCACGGCAGGCTGACTGAAGCAAACATTCAGGAGGCCATGGCCGAGGTGCGCACGGCGCTGCTCGAGGCGGATGTCAATTTCGGCGTTGTCAGGGAATTCATCGCCTCGGTCACGGCCAAGGCCATCGGCAAGGAGGTGCTGACCAGCCTTTCGCCCGGTCAGCAGGTGGTCAAGGTGGTGCACGACCATCTGGTCGAGTTGCTGGGCAGCCAGGCCCAGCCGCTCAAGCTGGACGGCCGCCAGCCGGTGACCATCATGCTTGCCGGTCTTCAGGGATCGGGCAAGACCACCACCGCCGCCAAGCTGGCGCGGCAGCTCAGGGAAAAGGGCCGCTCGCCCCTGCTGGTGCCGGCCGACGTCTACCGGCCCGCCGCCATCGAGCAGTTGCATGTCCTGGGCGAACAGGTCGAGGTGCCGGTCTTTGCCTCCACCACCGAGCAGAAGCCGGTGGACATCGCCCGCCAGGCCTTTGCCGAGGCGAGCGCCGGGCCGTATGACACGGTGATCATCGACACCGCCGGCCGGCTGCATGTCGACGACGCCCTCATGGCCGAACTGCGCGAGATCAGCCGGGCGGTGCCGCTGACCGAGGTACTGTTCGTCGCCGACGCCATGACCGGCCAGGATGCGGTCACGGTGGCCGAAAAGTTCAACAGCGAACTCGAAATCACCGGCGTCATCCTCACCAAAATGGAGGGCGACGCCCGCGGCGGCGCGGCCCTGTCGGTCAAGAAGGTCACCGGCAAGCCGATCAAGTTCGTCGGCGTCGGCGAATCGGTCGAGGCCCTGGAGGTCTTCCATCCCGACCGCGCCGCCTCCCGCATCCTCGGCATGGGCGATGTCCTGTCGCTGATCGAGAAGGCGGAGGCGGTCGTTGACCAGAAGAACGCCGAACAACTGGCGCGCAAGCTGCAAAAAAACGCCTTCACCCTGGAGGATTTTCTCGATCAGATCCAGCAGATCAAAAAGATCGGCAGCCTGGAGCAGATCATGGACATGATCCCGGGGATCAACAAGTTCAGGCAGATCAAGGATGCCCCCAAGCCTGACCAGAAGGAACTGGTCAAGACCGAGGCCATCATCCGTTCCATGACCGTCAAGGAACGGCAGAACCACAGAATCATCGACGCCAGCCGGCGGCTGCGGATCGCCAGGGGCTCGGGAACCTCGGTCGCCGAGGTGAACCGGGTGCTGAAAAGTTACGCCATGATGCTGAAAATGATGAAAAATCTGAAAGGCAAGGGCATCATGACCGGCGGCAAGCGCCGCAAGCTCCCCAAGGGGCTGATGCGTTCGTAAGTATGCGTTTTCAACCGCTCCCGGCGCGCTGCCGGGGGTGAATCCATTGGAGGACAATCAATGGCAGTTCGTATTCGTTTGACCAGGAAAGGCAGAAAGAAACAGCCGTTTTACCGTATCGTCGTTGCCGACAGCGAAGCGCCGCGCGACGGCAAGTTCCTTGACATCGTCGGCACCTACGACCCGATGCAGAACCCGGCCGCCATTGTCATCGACAACGAGAAGCTGGCCGGCTGGATGCGGCAGGGCGCCACGCCGACGGAGACGGTGGAGAGCCTGATCAGAAAATCCGGCGTCCAGGCGGCAGCCGCGGTATAAATGAAGGAATTGGTGGAGTTTATCGCCGGCCGGTTGGTGGAGCATCCCGACCGGATCGAGGTGAACCTGCAGGAAGAGGATGACAGCGTCACCGTCGAGCTGCGGGTGGCCCAGGAGGATCTGGGCAAGGTGATCGGAAAACAGGGGCGGACCGCCAGGGCGATGCGGGCGGTGCTGGCCGCCGCCATGACCGGGGATGGCAAACGCGCCCGGCTGGAAATCGTCGAGTAGTGACCGGCGCAAGCCCTGGGCCTGACGGCGCGTTCGTCCTGCTTGGCACCGTGGTCAGGCCGCACGGGATTCGGGGCGAACTGAAGGTTTGCCCGCATACGGAGCACCCGGACAACATCTGCCGCTACCGGCGCATCACCCTTGCCGCCGATGCCGACAGCGAGCGCATTGCCTGCGCGGATGTCCGGGCCAGGGTCAGCGGCCGGATGGTGATTGTCAGCGTGCCCGGCTGCACGAGCCGCGACCAGGCCGAGCGCTTTGTGGGCTGGGGCCTGTGGCTGGCCGCCTCGGACCTGCCGCCGGCCGAAGCCGACGAGGTGTACCTGCACACCCTGATGCACAAGCGCGCCCGAACCGTGGACGGCCAGGCGCTCGGCACGATCGGTGCCTTGCTGGGCGGCGGGCAGGAACGGCTGGTGATCCGGGATGGCGACCGCGAGTATCTGGTGCCCGCGGTCCGGGCGGTCATCGCCTCGGTCGACGACCACGAGGTGGTGCTGGATCTGCCGCCCGGCCTGCTTGAAATGAATCGCTGAGTGCGGACAGGCATAGTGCTCTTTTCGGTCCTGACAATTTTTCCCGATTTTTTCCACTCGCCGCTGCGGGAAGGCATTGTCCGCCGGGCGCAGCAGGACGGCAGGATTGAAATCGGCATCCACGACATCCGGGACTACGCCGTGGACAGGCATCGCATGACCGACGACCGCCCCTTTGGCGGCGGCGAGGGCATGGTGATGAAGCCGGAGCCACTGGCCGCCTGTGTGCGGGCCGCTGTGCGGCCCGACCGCGCCGGCCGGGTGATTCTGCTGTCGCCCAAGGGAGAGCGGTTTACCCAGGCGCGGGCGGAGCGGCTGGCCGGGTACGGACAACTGGTGCTGATCTGCGGCCGCTACGAGGGCGTGGATGAGCGATTCCGGGACCGGTACGTCGAGGAGGAACTGTCCATCGGCGACTATGTCCTGACCGGCGGCGAACTGGCCGCCCTGGTGGTGATCGACGCGGTGTGCCGCCTGCTGCCGGGGGTGCTCGGCTGCGGCGACTCGGCCGCCAACGACAGTTTCAGCCGCGGGCTGCTCAAGCATGCGCAGTACACCAGGCCGCGGGTTTTTGAAGGGATGGAGGCGCCGGAGGTGCTGCTCTCCGGCGACCATGCCGCCATCGACCGCTACCGGCTGGTCGAATCGGTGCGGCTGACCCTGGAGCGGCGGCCGGAACTGCTGGCCCTGGCGCGGTTTTCGCCGGCGGAAGAAAAGATATTGCGGCGCGAAGGGCTCTACGGCCAGATCGAGGCCCTGACGCGCCGGGGAAGCATCGATGCGGATTGACGTGGCCCTGGTGCACTATCCGGTGGTCAACCGCCTTGGCGAGACCATCGGCTCGGCGGTGACCAACCTCGATCTGCACGACATCGCCCGGGCCGGCAAAACCTACGGGGTCGGCACCTACTGGGTGATTACCCCGTTTCAGGAGCAGCGGGAACTGGCCGAGCAGATTGTCGGCCATTGGACCAGGGGCTATGGCGGCACGGTCAACCCGGACCGGAGCGACGCCCTGGCGCTGGTTACGGTCCGCGCCACGGTTGCCGAGGCGCTTGCCGGGGCCACTGCGCAATTCGGCGAGCGGCCGCTGGTGCTCGCCACCTGCGCCAGGGAGCAGGCCAACACCGTGGCGTACGCCGAAGCGCGGCGCAAGATCGAGCGGGGAACGCCGGTGCTGCTGCTCTTCGGCACCGCCTGGGGCCTGAGTCCCGAGCTGTTGGCCACGGCGGACGGCGTGCTGCCGCCTCTGCGCGGCGCCACCGGGTTTAACCATCTGTCGGTGCGGTCGGCGGCGGCGATCATCCTCGACCGGCTGCTCGGCGAACGCGGCGACGGATGAGGGCAACGAGGTGATTGTTCGCACCCACGGTGCGGTTCGAATCGATAAGCAAGACCAAGGAGTCATTCTTCGCCAAACCTTGACCGGTTTTTTGGTCATTTCTCCCTGCGGTCGAAATGGCGCAACAACGGGGCAAGTACAACGATGAATGGCCGAATGAAGAAGCAGGACATGGATGAATCTGGAGGCATCCTTCGGCGGCCGCGAGTGGCGGCTGACCGTAAATAGAAAAAATATGGCGATGAATCTGTTGGACAAGATCGATCTGGAGCAAATGCGTTTCGATATTCCCGAGTTCCGCCCCGGCGATACCGTCAAGGTGCATATCCGGATCATCGAGGGCAACAAGGAGCGGATCCAGGTGTTCCAGGGCGTGGTGATCAGGCGCAAACGGGGGACCATGAACGCCACCTTCACGGTGCGGAAGATCTCGCACGGCGTCGGCGTGGAGAAGACCTTTGCCCTGCACTCGCCGCAGATCGACAAGATCGAGATGGTGACCCCCGGCCGGGTCCGCCGTTCCCGTCTCTACTATCTGCGCGGACGTCGCGGCAAGGCCGCCCGTATCCGCGAGCGCGGCATCATCTGATTGGCGGTTTCCCGCGCCGCAACCCGGCGGACGGGGACCAATCGCATGGATCGGATCGCGTGGCGGCAGCCAGGCCGGTTGCCGCCACGACTGCTCAGGGCGGATTGAACCCGCCCTTCCTCTTTTCCCCCTCGGGCGGCAATGCATGGAAATGCCGGCATGAACCCATGCGTTTCTCCTCTTTTTCCCGACGTGTCGCCCATCGCGGGCGATACCTTTTCCCTTGAGCGCCAACTCGTCCGCCACGGCGCCGCTCTGGTCGCGGGCCTCGACGAGGCGGGCCGCGGGCCGCTGGCCGGGCCGGTGGTCGCCGCCTGCGTCATCCTGCCCCCTGACTGCGATTACCAGGTCTTCCGCGATTCCAAGCAGCTCACCGCGCAGCAGCGCGAGCGGTTGTTCGCCCTGCTGCGGGGCAACGGCGCCATAATCGGCATCGGCACCGCCGATCCACGGGAAATCGAGGCGATCAATATCCTGCAAGCCTCCCTGCTGGCCATGCGGCGGGCGCTTGCGGCCTGTACCGAGGCCAATGGCGGCCAAGAGCCGGATGTGCTGCTGGTCGACGGCACAAGCCGGGTGCCGGTCGCGATCCAGCAACTGGCCCTGGTCAAGGGCGAGTCGAAAAGCGCCTCCATCGCCGCCGCCTCGATCATCGCCAAGGTCACCCGCGACCGGCTGATGGCCGAGGCCCATCTCCGCTATCCGCAGTACGGTTTCGCCGGTCACCAGGGCTATCCCACCAGGGCGCACCGGCAGGCGATTGCCGCCCACGGCCCCTGCCCGCTGCACCGCCGCACCTTCCGGGGGGTGGCCGAGTTTCTCGCTGTCGAACCGGATCAGGCGGCGCCGACCCAGCCGGGTCTGTGGTGACGGGCGCGGGGGCAAGGGTTATGTTGTGGCGTGCGAACAAGACAGCCCAGCCCACCGGCCGCCTGGGGGAATCCCTGGCCGCCGAGTTTCTGGCCGGACAGCGTTACGTGGTTGTCGAGCGCAACTACCGCAAACCCTACGGCGAGATCGACATCATCGCCCGCGACGGCGAGACAGTGGTCTTTGTCGAGGTCAAAACCCGGAAATCAACGGAGTTCGGCTCGGCCTTCGAGGCGGTGGACCGGCGCAAGCAGCGGCAGATCTCCCGGATCGCCCAGGAATACCTGCACAGCCGCAACCTGTTGGGATCGCCCGCCCGGTTCGACGTGATCGCGATCCGCCTGGATGCCGACAACCGGCC
>WQUH01000106.1 GCA_009782165.1 Pseudomonadota bacterium
GCGGCAGGAAATCGAGGCGTCCGACGTGTCCTCGGCCACCCCGATCGACCCCTTGATGCCGCCGGTCCTGGCCCGGCTGACATAGCAGGTGGCGCCGCCGATGTCCGGGTCGTCAAAGGCCTCGATCACGATCTTGTCGTTGGCGCCGACCAGCTTGAAGGTAGTGCTGACCTCGCCGATCTCCTCGGCCGCTGCCGTCGCCGCGATCAGCAGCAGGGCGCAGCTCAGGGCTGCCGCCAGTCTTGTCCGCATGTCATTTCTCCCGTTTCGTCTTGCCTGCCGAGCGGTTCAGGGCGCTGAGCAGCGACTTGATCGAGGCCACGATGATGTCGGTGTCCACCCCGGCGCCCCACCAGCTTTCATTGTCGTGATCGAGGATTTCGATATAGCTCACCGCCTTGGAGGAGCTGCCGCGGGCCAGGGCGTGCTCGTGGTACGAATGGAGGACGAATTGCAGCCCCAGCTCGTCGCGCAGGGCCGCGCAGAAGGCATCCAGGGGGCCGTTGCCCGCGGCGCGGATCGTTTTTTTCTCGCCCTTGACCACCACCTCCGCCTCGATCTCCGCCGCCGAATTCTCCTCGTCCCGCTCAAAGTGGCGCTTGAGCACATGGAACGATTGCAGGCCATAGCCGTTGCTGTTGAGCAGATACTCCTTCTCGAAGGTGTGGAACACCATTTCCGGGGTCAACTCGTCGCCCAGGGCGTCCGAGACCTCCTGGACCACCCGGCCAAAGCCCGGATGCATGTCCTTGGGCAGTTTGAAGCCGAACTCGTGGTCCATGATGTAGGCCACCCCGCCCTTGCCCGACTGGCTGTTGATCCGGATGATCGATTCATAGGTGCGGCCGACGTCCTGCGGGTCGATCGGCAGGTAGGGCACTTCCCACAAACCGCTCTGGGTCAGTTCAAGCGCGGTCATCCCCTTGTTGATCGCATCCTGGTGCGAACCGGAAAAGGCGGTGTACACCAGTTCGCCGGCATAGGGATGCCGTGGATGCACCTGCATCTTGGTGCAGCGCTCGTAGACATTGATCACCCTGTTGATCCGCGAAAAATCGAGATTGGGGTCCACGCCCTGGGAGAACATGTTGAGCGCCAGGGTGACGATATCGACGTTGCCGGTGCGTTCGCCGTTGCCGAACAGGGTGCCTTCCACCCGGTCGGCGCCGGCCATCAGCGCCAGTTCGGTGGCGGCCACCGCCTCGCCCCGGTCGTTGTGGGCGTGGAGGCTGATGATCGCATGGTCCCGGTTGCGCATGTGCCGGCAGAACCATTCGATCTGGTCGGCATAGATGTTCGGGGTCGACATCTCCACCGTGGCCGGCAGGTTGATGATCACCGGATGGTCCGGGGTCGGCTCCCAGACATCCATGATCGCCTCGCAGATCTCCAGGGCAAAGTCGAGTTCGGTGCCGGTGAAGCTCTCCGGCGAGTACTCGTAGCGGATGTTCATATCGGTCCGCTCCGCCTGCTCGCGGATCGTTCGCGCCCCGGCCACGCCCAGCGCGATGATCTCCTTGCGGCCTTTTTTGAACACCACGTCCCGTTGCAGGGTCGAGGTGGAGTTGTAGAGATGGACGATCGCCTCGGGCGCTCCCCGCAAGGCGGCAAAGGTCTTTTCGATCAGATGGCCGCGGGCCTGGGTCAGCACCTGGGGAACCACCTTGGCGGGGATATGCTTGCCGTCGATCAAAAGCCGCAGGAAATCGTATTCGATCTGCGAGGCCGAGGGAAAGCCGACCTCGATCTCCGCAAAGCCGATCCGGGTCAGGAGTTGAAACATCTCCAGCTTCTCCTCCAGATTCATCGGCTGAACGAGCGCCTGGTTGCCGTCGCGCAGATCGACGCTGCACCAGATCGGCGCCCGGGTGATGGTTCGATCGGGCCAGGTGCGATCGGTCAGGCGCACCGGCGGATAGGGACGGTATTTCTCCAGTTTTTCCTGTTGCATGTTCTCTCCTTGCCTCGGTCAAAAAAAAAGCCACGGTTCAACAACCGTGGCTTTGGGGGTTCAGATGGTCAGCGGCCCGTCAGGACACAGCTTTCTCCCTTGCCACGGTTGGTCCGTGCAATCGGCAAAGCAGCAGGAGGAGGGCGGGGATACGGGTCATGTCGCGGCCTTTCGTTACATTTTTCGCCATAGTACGAAGCGCGGGATAGGTTTGTCAAGCGGGAAATATGTCATCCATCCTGCGCGCACAAACCGGCCCATCCGTCGGGCAGGTCGGCAATGCCCATGGCCTGGGCAAGCGCCAGCAGGGTTTCTGCGGAACAGTTGACCGACGGCGTGCGCTCCCCCGCGCCGACCTCCACCAGTTCCCCGCGCAGATAGCGCAGCAGGGCCTCGGCGGCAGTCGGGCGGAACGCCTCGGCTGAGTGCCCTGTTTTGTGGCAGAACTGGACAAAACGGCGCCAGTTGTGATCCACCCGGCGGATCCCCCGGAACAGCGACAGATCCCGGTTGGCGAGATCGAGATCCCGGAGGATGATTTCCCGGTAGCGGGCCAGGGCCGCCTCTTCGAGACGGGCGCTTTCCTCGGCGGTCAATTGCAGCCGAGGCCCGTCCGGGGCTTCGCAGAGAAAATGCAGGCTGCCGTACAGGGCGACTTCCGGAATCTCTCCTGAATTGCGCACCAGCAGCAACTCTTCCTCAAGCAGGGCATCCCGTTCTTCGCTGCTCACAGATCCTCCTGTTCGTTGGCGGCGCTGTCGAGCAGATACAGTTCCCGGATGGTCTTGATCCGTTCGGGCAGGCTGACGCAGTGGTTGTCGGTCTTGAGGTAGCGCAGGGCCGGAAACATGATCTTGCCGGTGATGGCGGCCGCCATCTTTTCCAGTCCCTGCCGCTGCCGTTCATCCAGGGTTTCGAAACGGCCCATGGTTTTCTCGACCTCGGCGCGGACCTGCCGCTCGATCATGGCGCGCAGTTGCACGATGGTCGGAGTCGATTCCATGTTGGCCAGCCACCCGCAGAACTTCAGTTTCTCCTCGGCAATGATCCGCTGCGCCTTGACCGCCTCCCTGTCCCGCTCGGACTTGTTCATCTCGACCACATTATGGAGGTCGTCGATGTCGTAGAGAAAAACGTTGTCGAGCTCGTTGATGGCGGGGTCGAGGTCGCGGGGCACGGCGATGTCGATGAAAAAGAGCGGCCGGTTCCGCCGGTCGCGCATGACCGGCCGCACGTCCTCCTTCCGCAGAATCAGGTCGGGCGCGCCGGTGGAGCTGATAATGATGTCGACCTGGCGCAGTTGGTCGCGCACCTCCGCGAGCGCAACCGCCCGGCCGTTGTAGCCGCGGGCCAGGTTGACCGCCCGTTGCAGGGTCCGGTTGGCGACCACGACCTCCGCGACCCCCTGCCGCACCAGATGCTCGGCCGCCAGTTCCGCCATCTCGCCGGCGCCGACGAGCATGACCTTTTTTCCGGCCAGACTGCCGAAAATCTTCCTGGCCAGTTCCACCGCGGCATAGCTGATCGAAACCGCATTGGCGCCGATCATGGTTTCGGTCCGCACCCGCTTGGCGACCGAAAACGATTTGTGCAGCAACTTGTTGAGGATGAAACCGCTGCACCCGGCCTTGGTGGCGTGGCGGTAAGCCTCCTTCAACTGTCCCAGGATCTGGGCCTCGCCGACAATCATCGAATCCAGGCTGGAGGCCACGAGAAACAGATGTTCCACCGCGTCGGCATTGACATGGCGATAGACATACTGTTCCAGCTCGGACGCGGTGATGGCCCGGCCAAACAGCAGCTCCAGCACCCGGCGCTGCGCCTCTTCCACGTCCTGGCAGGTAAACAGCACTTCCACCCGGTTGCAGGTGGACAGGAGATAGTATTCCCGCAGCTCCGCCAACTGCCCCAGGGCGCGGAGCGGTTCCTCGTAGCCGGCGGAAAGGGCCAGTTTTTCCCTGACCGCCAGTGGCGTCGTTTTATGGTTGACGCCAAGCAGAACGATGGCGTCACGAGACATAGGCATGGATTCCTTTCAGGAGGAACGAAACGCCCCAGAGGGTAAACAGGACCGACAGAAAGGCCACGATGCTGAGGATGGCCACCCGCCGTCCCCGCCAGCCCACCGTGAACCGCTGGTGGACCGCCGCGGCGTACAGAAACCAGGTGATCAGGGACCAGGTTTCCTTGGGATCCCATTGCCAATAGGCGCCCCAGGCCTGTTTGGCCCACAGCGAACCGGTGATCAGCCCCAGGGTGAACAGGGGAAAGCCCAAACTCAGGCAGTGATGGTTCAGCTTGTCGAGGGTCTCCAGAGAGGGCAGGCGCGTATAGAAGAGGCCAAAGCGCTTCTGCTTGATTTCACGCTCCTGCAGGAGATACATGATGCTGCCGATACAGGAAAGGGCCAGAAACCCGTTGGCAAACAGGGTGATCACGGCATGGACAGGCAACCACCAGGATTGCAGGGCCGGGGGCAAGGGCATCATCCCGCGCGAGGAAAACGCCGCGATCAGCATCAGCGCGAACACGAGCGGACTGACAAAGGCGCCGAGACTTTTCACCGCATACCGCCAGCGAAACGACAGATAGCAGCAGCCCAGGGTCCAGGCGAAAAACGAAATGGTCTCGTGATGGCTGGTGATGGGGGTGTGGCCGGTTTCGACGGCCCGGGTGACCAGGTTGGCGGCGTGCAGCGCAAAGGCGACGAGGAAAATCGCCCTCCCGGTCTGGCGCAGCGTGTTTTTCTGCGTCAGGAAGAAGACCAGATAGGCCGCCGTCGCCAGCAGATAGACAACGACGCTCGTCTGAAAAAGCAAGAAGCTCATGGTTCCTCCTTGGTCAGCGACTCTGGGTCGAAATGCGCCGGACGGCCGAGCACCTGCTCCACGTGTTGCCGGATGGCATGCCATTGCCGGTTGCGGAACCAATCGACGATATCGTCGCAGAGGAGCTGCTGAAACAGGACGCGGGTCTGTTCAGGGTCGCGTTCCTCTGCCAGGATCTGCTCGCGCAGCAGGGCCGCAAAGGCGGTGAGCCAACCGTACTCTTCGCCGAAGAGCCGGTCAAGCCGCCGCCGGACCATGGCGGCCACCGCCGGGCTTTTACCGTTGGTGGCAGCGCTGATGCTCAGGTCGCCGCGCCGGACAGTGGCCGGAACCTGAAAATCGCACCATTCGGGGGCATCGGCGACATTGACCAGCAGACCGGCCGCCTGGGCGTCGCGATGCACGGCCTGCTGCACCTCGGGCCGATCGGTGGCGGCAAACACCAGCAATGCGCCGTCGAGGTCCGGCCGGCTGTACGGCTTGCAGCGCCATTCGATGGCGCGATCGTCCGCCAGGGCGGCCAAACCCGGGGTGACAGCCGGACTGACCAGCCGGACCCGGCCGGCGGCCGCCAGGAGACCCCGGACCTTGCGCTCGGCGACCTTGCCGCCGCCGACAACCACGCACAAGCGTCGAGCGATATCGAGTGCCAGAGGATACATCGTGATGGTTTGTTTTTCCGATCCGACCGGTTTGCCCGTTTGCCTTCGCCGTCAGCGCGCCCGCGCTCAGCGCCGCGGTTGCAGCCGGGTCAGGATGATGGTCCGGTCCTGCTCCAGGCTTTTCAGTTTCCGCTGCGAAGCGGCGATGCGGTACTCC
>WQUH01000107.1 GCA_009782165.1 Pseudomonadota bacterium
GACCGCAACCAGCCGGACCGGCGCCACCCGCCGGAGCAGGTGGGAGCCGCCGGCCAGCAGCACCGGCAGATAGTTTTCGGAAAACCCCTGCAACATGCCGCTTTTGGCCTGCCGCCGCTCCACCAGCACCTGGAGCACCCGGCCGATGTTGGCCCGGTAGAGGGCTTGGCGTTTGGCCGCATCCAGGGCGCGCAAGCGCCGCACCCGCTCCTCCTTCACCGGTCCGGGCACTTGGCCGCCAAACGAGTCGGCCAGGGTGCCGGGCCGGCGGGAGTACGGGAAGACATGGAGATAGTCCACCGGCAGTTCGGCCAGCAGGCCGTAGGTGTTCGCCGCCTCCGCCTCTGTTTCGCCGGGAAAGCCCCCCAGCACATCGCAGCCGATGGTGACGGCGGGCAGCCGCTCGCGAATCCGGCGGATGGTTGCGGCGAATCCGGCGCGGGAATAGCGCCGGTTCATCCTGGCCAGCACCGCGTCGTCGCCGCTTTGCAAGGGAATGTGCAGATGGGGCATCAGGTTGGCATGCCTGGCCAGCAGATCGAGGAGGGCCTCGTCGACCTCGGTGGCCTCGATGGAACTGAGGCGGAAGCGGCAGTCCGGGAAGGCGCGGCACAGCCGGTCCAGCAGGCTATTGATGGTTTCGCCCTCGCTCAGATCGAGGCCGTACTTGCCGACATTGATGCCGGTGACCACGATCTCGCGGTATCCCTGGCCGGTGAACACCGCGGCCTGATCGAGCACGGCGGCCAGGTCCAGACTGCGGCTGGGGCCGCGGGTGTAGGGCACGATGCAGTAGGAGCAGAAGTTGTCGCAGCCGTCCTGGATGCGGAGATAGGCGCGGGTGCGGTCGGGGAAACGGCTGGCCGGCAGCGGACAGATCTTTTTGGCATCGCGCATCCTGTCCATGAGCAGCACCGGATCGGGCAGCCGCTCCGTCAGGGCGACCTCCACCAGGCGGTGCTTGTTGCCGTTGCCGACGATGGTCAGCGGTTGCTCGCTCAGATCGAGCACGGTTTCCGGATCCATCTGGGCGTAACAGCCGGTGACGACGATCCGCGCCGCGGGATGCGCGCGGAGAACCTGCCGGATCAGTTGCCGCGACTGTTGGCCGGCCTTGGCGGTGACCGCGCAGGTGTTGATCACGTAGATGTCGGCCTCGGCCGAAAACGGCGCCAGCACGCAGCCGCGCGCCTCAAATCCGCCGGCAAAGGCGGCGGACTCGAACTGGTTGACCTTGCAGCCCAGGGTGGCGATGGCGACCCGCTTCACGGTTCGGGCTCCCGGCCGCTGCCCGCGGCGATCACGGCGCTGCCCAGCACCAGGTCGTCCTCGTAGAAGACGGCGAACTGGCCGGGGGTGACGGCGCGCTGGGGCGCGGCAAAGGTCAGTTGCCAGGTGCCAGCGCCGGCGGGAGTCAATTCGGCCTCGGCCGGCGGGTGGCGGGAGCGCAGTTGCACCAGACCGCGCCAGGGCAGGGCCGGCGGCTCGTGCATCCAGCGCGGGGCATGGAGGCGGCAGGCGCCGGTCAGTAACTCGTCGCGCTTGCCGACGATCACCCGGTTGGCGGCGCCGTCCAGCTCCACCACATACCAGGGCGTGGCGTCGGGCAGGCCCAATCCCCGCCGCTGGCCGATGGTGTAGCGCCACAGGCCCCGATGCGCGCCGATGCGCCGGCCATCGCGGGTGACCACCTCCCCCGCCTGCTCGTCCATTCCCTGTCCGGCCAGAAAGGCGGCCAGACCCGAGGCGAGAAAACAGACATCCTGACTCTCCTGGCCCTCGAACTGAAAGCCCATGGCCACGGCCCGCTCATACACCTGTTCCTTGGTCCAATCGCCCAAAGGAAAGAGCGCGCGCCGCACCTGGTCCGCATCGAGGCGGGCGAGAAAATAGGATTGATCCTTGGCGCGGTCGGCGGCGCGGGCCACGAATGACCGGCCGCCAAGCCGGCCGATCCGGGCATAGTGGCCGGTGGCGATCCGCTCCATGCCCCGGCTGCGCATTGCCTCGGCCAACAGACCGAATTTGATGGCATGGTTGCAGTGGATGCAGGGATTGGGCGTCAAACCGGCTCGATAGGCGGCGGTGAAATAGGCGATGACCTCGTCGGCAAAGCGACGGCGCAGATCGACCTCGGTCAGCGGAATGGCCAACTGTCCGGCCAGCCGCCGGACACGCGACAGTTGCGCGTCCAGATCGGGCAGCGGCAGAAGCATGAAAAAACCGTGGACCGCATGCCCCTGTTCCTGCACGAGCGAGGCGGTCATGGTCGAATCGACGCCGCCGCTCATGGCGACGCCGACCTGCAGCCGGCTCATGGGCAAGGGTTTGCGGATAGCGGCGGGCGGACAAGATGGGCAGAACGGGGCAACAGGCGGAGCATGTCGTGCTGGCAGCCGCTCAGAACAACGAGGTCAGAACCTCGCAGTTCCGGCAGACCGCCACCTTGGCCTTCCAGTCCTTGGCGCCGGCGCACTCGCACCGCGTCCCGTTGAGAAACCAGCAGAGATGTCCGGCCTGAAATTCCCAGGCAGGGCATTCCTTCTTGAGATTGCACTGTTTGATGGCCCAGCAGTCCCTCCGTTTGGCCTGCCCGTTAATCCGCTGATTGACGGCCAGCAAATAGAGTTGTCGCTCGATATGCAAGGGGATGGCGCGCCACCCCTGTTCGTAGCTTTGGACGGCCTTGAGCGAAACCCCCAGCAGTTCGGCAAGCACTTTCTGGGTTTTCCCCAACCTCGCTCGTATTTGGACAAATGTATCACGGTTCATTCTCAAGTCCCTCGTTGCTTCGACTTATACTTATTACGAAAAAATACCTCATGGCGCGGAAAGCGGCAATCGATTTCATCGGCGCCGGCGCGACAGAGGAATTGGCGCTGGCAAAGCCCGGCAAAATAGGGTAGTTTCGTTTCGCCAACCACACGGGGCAACGATACGGGTACGCATCTCGCCGCAATGTGGAATATATTCACCAACCATCAGCCTACGGCACGACAGGAATGACCACCCAGGAGAAAGTGAACGGCACCGGCCTGGCCCGGATCAGGCGGGCGATGCGGTGCTCGTATCTCGGGCTGACCGCTGCCTATCGCAACGAGGAAGCCTTCAGGCAGGAACTGCTCCTCTGCCTGGCGCTTTTGCCGGCGGCCTGCTGGCTTGGCCGCACCAACGTCGAGCGCGCCCTCCTGGTCGGCAGCCTCATCGTCCTGCTGATCGTCGAACTGCTCAACTCCGCCGTCGAGGCGGTGGTCAACCGGATCGGCCCGGAACGTCACGAACTGTCGGGCCTGGCGAAGGATCTCGCCTCAGCGGCCGTCTTCATGGCCATTGTCCACGCGGTGGCCGTCTGGTTCCTGGTGCTCTTCTTCTAAAACCTCCCGGCCGCCGGCCGCGTGGATGTATCCTTAGCCGGCCGTCCGCTCGATTTTTCTGGCGTGTTCCATCGTGGTCATGGCCGTCGCCACCATCGATGACACATCGGTCAGATTGGCGGGCAGGATCATGGTGTTGTTTTCCTTGGCCAGCTTGCCAAACTGATCGAGGTACTTTTTCGCCACCTCGAGGTTGGCCGCATCCTGACCGCCCGGCGCGCTCAGGGCCGCGGCCACCTGCCGGATGCCTTCGGCGGTCGCCTCCGCCACCTTGAGGATCTCCTGCGCCTGCCCTTCGGCCTCGTTGATCCGCCGCGTCTTCTCGCCCTCGGAACGGGCGATGGCCTCGGCCCGTTCGCCTTCGGCCCGGTTGATCATCGCCTGGCGCTCGCCTTCCGACTTGGCGATCTCGGCCCGTTTTTCCCGTTCGGCCCGCATCTGCTTTTCCATGGCGTCCAGGACGCTGCGCGGCGGCTGGATATCCTTGATTTCGTAGCGCAGCACCTTGACTCCCCAGTTCTGCGAGGCCTCGTCCAACACTTCGACCACCTGTCGGTTCAGCAGCTCGCGGGCCTCGAAGGTGTTGTCCAGGGTAATCCTGCCGATGGCCGAGCGCAGGCTGGTCTGGGCCAGTTGGGCCACCGCGTAATGGTAGTTGTCGATGCCGTAGGCGGACAGCCGCGAATTGACCACCTGGAGGTAGAGACAGCCGTCTATCTGCATCGAGACGTTGTCGGCGGTGATGCAGGCCTGGGCCGGAATATCGATGGCCTCTTCCTTGAGGCTCCGTTTGTAGGCCACCCGGTCGAAAAAGGGGATGAGGATATGAAATCCGGCCTCCAGCGTGGTGCGGTACTTGCCCAGCCGTTCGATCACATACTCATATTGCTGGTCGACCACCACCGCGGTCTTGACCAGAACGACGACCACGAAGGCGGCAAAGATCAGCACGCCGATCAACACATTATCTATCATAACTCTCCTTTACGGCACTATTGGGGCGACCTTGACGGTCAGATTCGATTTGGCCTCGATCCGCACCACTGTCCCCTTGGTCAGAGGCACATCGGCCGTGGCCTGCCAGAATGAACCGCCGTATTTGACGGTTCCCGCCGCCGGCGGCCGGATATCCGCAATCACCTCGCCGGTGGCTCCGGGCGGCACGCCTCCCGCCATCACATCCGTGTCGAGGGTCTTGCCGAGAAAGACCTTTTTGATGGTGGAACGCAGCAGCACAAGCGACAGGAGGCTGGCCGCCAGAAAAATCAGGAGCTGACCGGACAGCGGCGTCGGGAAGAGGTACACGGCCAGGGCGGCGCACCAGGCGCCGATGCCGAAAAAGAAGACCACGAAGCCGGGCAGCACCAATTCCAGCGCCAGAAAGACGATCCCCGCAAGGAACCAGAGCAGGATCGGAGAAAAAGCAAAATGAGGCATGGGCGAACTCCATGGATGGCGTATGTTCTTTACTAAGGATAGCACAGGCTTGCGGGCACGGTCAAACAGGAAGTGGCGCCCGCCTGTCCTGTCGTTGTCCCGGATAGCGAGCCGGCCGGCGCAGGCCGGCAGCCAAAATCAGTCCACTTTAAGCCAATGCGACCACTTTTTTTCTGTCGATGATGGAACTGCTTGTCAACAGCACCATTTTTACGTAAGAGATACTATCGCATATTCATGGACCTCCACTCAACCTCAACCTGATTCCATCCGAAGAAGTCAGTCCGCGCTCAGGAATATTCCTTCATGTCCAACCTCTGTCGACTCCGCGTTTCCGGTTTCGTGCTCCCCGGAATCCTGACCCTGTTGTCTTTGCTCTCCGTGCCGCAGGCGCTGGCCGAAAGCGGTTCCCCCATCCCCCAGTCGCCCCCGGCGCAGGCAGCGGGTCGCCAGCCGGATAACCATGGACAGGAACAGCAGCAACTCGTGCTGCAACTGCTTGAGCAACTGTATTTCGAGGTGGGAGACAGCATCGGCAAGGAACCGGTGTACGCTTCGTCGGATCTGCTCGAGTTGTACAGAAAAAATCAGTTCCATCTCCTCTGGGACAATCAGGACAACATCGCCCAGTTGATGGGCGCCATCGCGGACTGCGCCGAAGAGGGGCTGACGCCCGATGATTATCATCTCAAGGCCCTGACGCATTACCGCAACGAACTGAAGGGACATGCCGGGCCATTGGCCAGGAGGGTGGAGTACGA
>WQUH01000108.1 GCA_009782165.1 Pseudomonadota bacterium
CGGGAGACAGCGGCCTGGATCAGACGTCCGCAGAAAAAACCGAGGCCGCCGATGATGAGCAGCGCGAGGCCAAGCAGAAAGATGGGGGCGGCGTTTCTGCCTCGTGCGCGCAGAAGGCCGCGGCCAACGAGAGTGATGGCGTAGATGCCGTACAGGACGCCGATCAGTTTGAGGTTGAGGCGGCTGTCGCCATGGACGATATGGCTGGTTTCATGACCAATGACCCCTTGCAGTTCATCGCGATCCATGGCATCCAGCAGACCTTTTGTAACGGCAATGACGCTGTCTCGGGTGGAAAGCCCGGCGGCAAAGGCATTCAGCCCGGTTTCTTCGTCGAGGACAAAGCCCACAGGCGCGGGGATGCCCGCGGCAATGGCCATTTCGTCGATCACGTTGAGCAGGCGTCTTTCCGCCGGGTCATGCGTATCCCGCGCAATCATCCGTCCACCCAGTTCTTCGGCGATCAGCGCGCCGCCGTGGCGGGAAATCTGCCATATCCTGAATAGGGAAGCTAACGCAATGCCGCCGCCCACGAGCAGGGAAACCCAGAAAAACCGGTCAGTGTTCCAGAGCAAAAGGGCATGTCCAGGCCGCCCCTTCGATTCCTCATAAATCACCCACAAGGTCACCACCAGATACACCAGGACGACGATGCTGATCACCGCCAGGATAAACCAGAACACCAACCAGCGGGTTTTTTGCTGGGCGCGATGTTGGGCGGCGAAAAAATCCATGCGCCGGGCCGTTGTTTAGAAGTTGACCTTCACGTTTTTCCGGATCGCCTCGCCCTCGTCGCTGTGCCACATCTCCGCCGCCTGAAATCCGAACTGCCGGGCAATCAGCGTATTGGGAAAAACCTCACGCCGGATATTGTAGCCCATCACGGCGTCGTTGTAGGCCTGCCGGGCAAAGGCGATGCGGTTTTCGGTCGAGGCCAGTTCCTCCTGCAGTTGCGCCATATTCTGGTTGGCCTTGAGATCGGGGTAGGCTTCGGCCAGGGCGAAGAATCGGCTCAACAGGCCGCCCAGCGAGCTTTCCGCGCCCTGCAGGGCGCGCATCGCTTCCGGCGAGGGCGCGTCTTTGACCTGTTTGGCCGCCTGCACGGCCTGATTGCGGGCCGCGATAACCGCCTCCAGCGTCTCGCGCTCGTGTTTCATGTAGGCCTTGGCGGTTTCCACCAGGTTGGGAATCAGATCGTTGCGGCGCTGCAGTTGCACGTCGATCTGCGCGAAGGCGTTGCGGATCTGGTTGGCAAGCCCGACCAGTCCGTTGTAGATGACCACGCCCCAGACAAGCAGCGCGGCGAGCACAGCAAGCACAACATAGAAGAAGGTCATACGTTCTCTCCCCAGCAGAAAAAATGAGTCGAATAAGCCGCCAATACGCGGCGATAACCGGCCAACCCGGATGCACTGTTGATCAATTCTCGCACGTCGTCCAACAAATTGGAAATAAAAATGTGCGAACCGGGCCACAGGCCCATTCAGATGAATCTCTTGACCAACTCGGCGCAGATGGCATCGACGTTGGCGGCCGTGACCGACCATCGATCGACATACCCCTGAGCGTGCCGCCGCAGGACCGGATCGCGGCAGTCATCCAGCCTCCTGAACAAGCCGGTCCGCCGCCCGATCCGGTACAGCGTCTGCTCTTCCGCATCCATGGCCAGAAATCGCCTGACCACGGCGAGCAAGCGCTCGCGGTCATCGGGCAGAACCCCGTCGATCTCCTCGAACAGGTTGAGGATATGGTCGCTTTTGATCCGGCTGGTGATGCCGGAGAGCGTTTGCAGGAAGAGGAGCAGCTCCTCGGCGGTTTCCAGGTCGTTGAGTTGGTCGAAGCGGCCCTCGGCCTGTTCGCGCGCCAGCATCAGGCCATCGGGCAGGGCCAGGGTGCGCAGGCGGATGAAGTCCGGATCGATGCGGTTGAGGGTCTCGGCGCTGTCCAGGGCGTGCTGCCGCGACAAAATCCGTCCGCCCAGGCCGGGCATGAAATACTCGGAGAGCTGGATCCCGGCCGCCTTCACCTTGAGACCCGCCGCGACGTGGGCCGCCCGGTCCGCGCCCTTGGCCACCTTGGCCAGCACGGCATCGCACCCCGATTCCAGACCGATATGGATGCGGTTGAGACCGGCGGCGGCGATGCGGGTCAGGTCAGCCGCATCGATGCGGGCGACGGTCTGGGAACGGGCGTAGGAGGTGATCCGCTCGATGGAGGGAAAGGTTGTTTTGAGGTGGGTGAGGATGGCGATCACATGATCCGGCTTGACGATCAGACTGTTCGAGTCCTGGAGAAAAACCGATCCGGCACCGGCCGCCAGCCAGTTGCGCGCCGCGACCGCCGCCATCCAGTCGCCTTCCGCCAGGTATTGTCCCGGAGCAGGCAGGCCGCCTCCGCCGGCCGCCTCCGCCCGTTGCAGGACGGTCAGCCAATGGCGGACCGCGTCGATGTCGCGCAGCACATGGGCCACCGGCCGCCGGCTGAACCGCTCTCCCTTGTACAGGCCGCAGAAGGTGCAGCGGTTCCACGGACAGTTGCGGGTCACCCTGATGAGCAGACTCCCGCTCTCGCTGGGCGGACGGATCGGCCCCTGTTCAAACCCCTGGTACGGTTCTTCGGCCATGCCCATGCCTCCATGCCTTCTGAATCCACTGTGCCGCTGGCGGCGCGGTCAATAATCTGCTATACACAGATCATGAAATCCGTATACCAAACCGAAGCGGCCGTGGCCACCATCATCGCGCGGCAGCCGACCCCAGAAGTGCTGGTGCTCAAACGCACCGTCAACCCGGAGGATCCCTGGTCGGGCCACTACTCCTTCCCTGGGGGCCGGCGCGACGGCGCCGACGCCTCCCTGCTGGACACCTGCATCCGCGAGACCTACGAGGAGTGCGGCATCCTGCTCTCCATTCGCGACCTGGTCAAACAGTACCCGGTTCGTCAGGCCGGGAATTCGCTCGACCGGCCGATCCCGGTCACCCCGTATCTGTTCGAGCTGCCCGAACGCCCGTCGGTCCGGTTGCAGCGGGCGGAAATCACCTGCCACGAGTGGCTTGAGCTGGACTATGCCGGCGACGCGGACAACGTGGTCGAACGGCCGATGAACCCGCGCCGCCCCGGGGTGTTGTACCCCTGCATCCCGGCAGCGGAGGGGTTTGTCTGGGGGTTTACCTACGAAACGCTGATGCTGATTATTGCCGACCGTTCTCCTCGAATTTCCTGAACAATATCGATATGCGCTGGAGACGCATTCAGCCGCGAAAGCGCTTGACTTTTCATTCGTTGACCGGTATCAATGATCGACGGATTTGAAGGGGATTGCCAATAGTTTTGAAGGGGATTGCCAAAAATTCCTGTTCTTCAGGTCCAGCATCGAGCCCTGCCGGATCAGTCATGCCACCTTGTGACCGACATCCCGCAGCCGGGAAACGAAAAGGAACAACGCGGCAGATTGCCATTTTTTGGTCACCTCATTATTCGATTCAAGCAGAAGGAGAAAACAGATGAAAGCACCCGTACGCGTAGCAGTAACCGGAGCCGCCGGCCAGATCAGCTATTCCCTCATTTTCCGCATCGCCAGCGGCAGCATGCTCGGCCCGGATCAGCCCGTCATCCTCCAGCTCCTGGAGATCCCGCCGGCCATGGGCGCCCTGCAGGGCGTGCTGATGGAGCTCAACGACTGCGCCTTCCCGCTGGTTGCCGGCGTCATCGCCACCGATGATCCCAATGTCGCCTTCAAGGATGTCGATTTCGCCCTGCTGGTCGGTTCCCGGCCCCGTGGTCCGGGCATGGAGCGTTCCGATCTGCTCAACGCCAACGGCGCCATCTTCACCGTCCAGGGCAAGGCGCTGAGCGACAACGCCAAGGCCGGCGTCAAGGTGCTGGTGGTCGGCAACCCGGCCAACACCAACGCCCTGATCTGCATGAAGAACGCCCCGAAACTCAATCCGCGCAACGTGACCGCCATGATGCGTCTGGACCACAACCGGGCCATGTCGCAGATCGCCGAGAAGACCGGCACCCATTCCGCCAAGGTCGAGAAGGTGGTTGTCTGGGGCAACCATTCCTCCACCCAATATCCGGACATCAGCTATGCCACCGCTGACGGCAAGCCGGTCAAATCCCTGGTCAGCGACGAGTGGAACAAGAACGACTTCATCCCGACCGTGCAGCAGCGCGGCGCCGCCATCATCAAGGCCCGCGGCGCTTCCTCCGCGGCTTCGGCGGCCTCGGCGGCCGTCGACCACATGCGGAACTGGGCCATGGGCAGCAACGGCCAGTGGGTCAGCATGGGCGTCTTCAGCAAGGGCAACCCCTACGGAGTGGATGAAGACCTGATCTTCGCCTTCCCGATCGTGTGCGCCAACGGCGACTGGCAGATTGTTCCCGGTCTGGAAATCAGCGCCTACAGCCGCGAGATGATCAAGAAGACCGAAGCCGAGCTGCAGGGCGAGCGGGCCGCGGTTGCCGATCATATCAAGAAATAATCGATCCGCCGACTCACGTCGGCGATTTGGGGGGCGCTCTTGCGGGCGCCCCCTTTTTTTGGCCCAGGTTTTGCTGCCTTGACAAAACAAGGCGCTGACCGTTACGTTTTCCTTGCAGAACCAATTTGGGCAAGGGAGGCCGCATTGACCACCACGACGACCGTCGCCACCATCCAGGATTTGCTTGCGTCCGGCCGGATTATGGAGGCCAAGGCCCTGCTCATCACGGAAGAGGCTTCCGTTGCCGGCGAAGAACTGCGCGATTGCGCCGAGGAGATCGAGCAACGCCTGGCCCAGGCAAAGGCGCTGGTTGCCCAGGCCGTGACGCTGGAACGCGCCGGAAAGATCGGGGAGGCCAAGGCGCTGTACGAATCGGTGCTGCCGTTTGCCGCCGATCTTCCCGGCATCGGCAGGCACATCAGCCGCACGGAAGAGGCCCTGCTGCTCACCCGCGCGGTCCAGCGGCGCAGCGAGCGGCTTCGCCGTTCCCGGCCCGTTGCCGCAGAACCGAACAACAGGCGGTCCAAGCTCGTCTGGGCGGGCGCGGGCGCGGGTTTGACGGCCGCCGTCCTGCTGCTGCTCGCGGGCAGGCCGCAATCGCCGTCGCCGGAACAGCGGATGGAGATGGCGGCGCCCGCCCCTGTCGACATCCCGCAGCCCGCGCCTGAACCGCCGAAACCGCCAAAGCAGGTCCACAGGCTGCACCCGGCCCATTCGTCATCGACCACCGCCGCGACCCATCCCGCGACGCCCGCCGAGATTCAGCCTGCCGCCATCTCTGCCGCGCAGCAGGAACCGCCTGCCGCAGCGCCCGCCCCGCATCCGCCCCTGGCTCCGGACGCCGGCGGCCAGGCCCCTGCCGTTCACCCGCAGCCAGCCTCGGCCACGCCGGCCGACCGCCAGTCAATCGTGTTCTATACCGTACAGCCCACCGATGCCCTCTTCACGATCGCCCGCACCCAACTCTGCAACCCGGCGGCATGGCAGCAGATCTTTCAGCTCAACCAGGACCGGCTCACCGATCCGCACAAGGTGCCGACCGGCAT
>WQUH01000109.1 GCA_009782165.1 Pseudomonadota bacterium
GGCGGCGGCCAGTTTCCGCTCCTGTTCGCCGAAGCGGCGCGGGCCAGGGGCCGCAGGGTGGTGGCCATCGCCCATGTCAACGAGACGGCGGCCGAACTGGAGCAGGCGGCCGATGTCGTCTACTGGGTCAAGCTCGGGCAGTTGGGCAAGATCATCTCCCATTTTCGCCGCGAGCAGGTGGGCGAGGCCGTCTTTGCCGGCACGATCACCAAGACGCGGATTTTCCACGACATCCTGCCCGACCTCAAGGGGCTGAGCCTGTGGAGCAAGATCGATAAACGCCAGGATGACGCCATTCTCCGGGCCGTGGCCGCCACCCTGGAGGAAGAGGGTATCCGGATCCTGGCCTCCACCTGTTTTCTCGAGCACCTCTTTTTTCCCCAGGGCCTGCTGACCCGCAAAAAACCCTCGGCCGACCAGATGGACGATGTCCGCTTCGGCTGGGCCATTGCCCGGGAAGTGGGCCGACTCGACATCGGCCAATGCGTGGTGGTGCGCGGCCGCAGCGTGTTGGCGGTCGAGGCGATCGAGGGCACCGATGCCGCCATCCGCCGGGGCGGCGAGCTGGCCGGTTCCGGCGCGGTGGTGGTCAAGCTGAAAAAACCCAATCAGGATTTCCGTTTCGACCTGCCGGCGACCGGCGCGGCCACCATCGAGACCCTGGCAGCGGTCAAGGGGGCGGTTCTGGCGGTGGAGGCCGGGCAATCGCTGCTGTTCGACCGGGCGGCCATGGTGGCGGCAGCCGACCGGGCCGGGCTGGTGGTGCTGGGGCTCAGCGAGGACGAGCAGGGGCAATTGATCTATTGATCGTACGGAACGGTCCGGCGGCCGGAAGCATGCTCGGCCTTTTCTCGCATGTTGCATGAAGCCGGCGTGACAGTCCGCCGGCCCGCATTGCTCCTTTACCCGTTTTGTTGTACCGTATCGCCTGCTGACAAGCTTATTGCGGCAAATCTTTTAACTTTGAAACTTCATGGCGTTATGCTTCGGCCGACAGGAAAGCGATGATGAGGGTTACGGATCAAGAGCTTGCGAGGATGGCCAAGGGCTTGGAATCCGCCAGGGTTGAAAGGACGGTCTCCACAGATAATCGAGCTAAATTCGGCGAGGCTATTTGTGCTTTTGCCAATGATTTTTCCGGGCAGGGCAAACCTGGCTATCTGCTGGTCGGCGTTGCTGACGATGGCTCGGTCTGCGGAGTGAATGTAACGGATAAGTTGTTGCTCTCTTTTGCCGAATTCCGCAATGACGGCAGCATATTGCCCACACCATCCATCCAGGTGGAAAAAAGGGAGATTGAAGGACGAGAAATAATCGTGGTGGAAGTGATGCCAAGCCACTTCCCCCCGGTGCGGTATAAAGGTGTGGTGTGGATACGGACAGGTCCGAGTCGCAGCAAAGCTACGGAACAGGATGAGCGTATTTTGACCGAACGGCGCATGGCCCTGGCTCGCACCTTTGATGCCATGCCTTGTCCGGATGCCGCCCTGGCCGATCTGAGTAAGCAAGAGTTTTTGCAATACCAGGCTTACGCCATAGCATCGGAAGTCATTGACGAAAACCATCGCCTGCCGGAAGATCAGATGGCCTCGCTGCGGCTGTATAACACCAGAGCAAGCTGCCCTACCAATGCCGGTTTGCTGTTGCTCGCGCCGGATCCGAGACAATGGCTGTCCGGGGCTTATATCCAGTTTTTGCGTTTTGCGGGCAAGGAGCTGGGGGAACAGCCGATAGCCGCAAAAGAGATAGGCGGCAATCTGCCAACCATGCTCAGGCAGGTCGAGGAGCTTTTGCGTGTGTATATCAATGAAAGGACCAGTCCTGTTTCCAGCTTGCGAGAAAAAACTGTCGCCAACTATCCAAGATGGGCCTTGCGTGAACTTTTTATGAATGCTGTCATGCACAGGAACTACGAAAGCACACAACCGATACGGTTTTTCTGGTTTGCCGACCGGATCGAAATCCACAACCCAGGCGGGTTATACGGTGAGGCGCGGACGGATTTTCCCCGCAATAATGCCTATCGCAACCCGATCATCGCGGAAATATTGAAAAACCTCGGTTATGTAAATCGATATGGGCATGGAATAGCGCGGGCAAAAAAAGAGATACAGGAAAACGGCAACCCGGAGCCAACCTTTTACATGCAGCCAGATATGTTCGGAGTCACCCTATGGGAAGCGGCATAACATTTTTAACCCTCTTCAACAACAAGGGTGGGGTCGGGAAAACGACCTTAGTGTATCACCTGGCCTGGATGTTCAGCATGCAGGGGTATGCCGTATTGGCGGCCGACCTCGATCCGCAGTGCAACCTGACGGCATCGTTTCTGACAGAAGAACAAATTGAGAATGCGCCAAAAAAATCCAACATTTATGAAGCGGTCTATCCAATTTTTGCCGGGACCGGGGATATAACCACTCCCACGCCGCTCAAGATACAAACACGCCTTGCTATACTGCCCGGAGACTTGAGACTTTCGCTCGTTGAAGATGAACTCAGCCTGTCCTGGCCGCGGGCAGGCAACGGAGAAGAACGATCTTTTCGTGTACTTTCAGCTTGTTATCGGGCTTTGCTCTCCGCCGCCGAGAATATGGGGGCGGATCTGGTGCTCATCGATGTCGGCCCCAACCTTGGCGCCCTCAACAGAACGTCCATCATCGCCAGCGACTATGTCATCACCCCTCTGGCCCCGGATATGTATTCTCTGCAAGGTTTGGACAACATCGGCCCAACCTTGCGACAATGGCGCACCATATGGTCCAGAAACAAAGAAAACTGTCCGTTGAAAGACTTGCCGCTGCCCCAGGGGAAAATGGAACCCTTGGGCTATATCGTCATGCAGCATTCGGAGCGGACAGGCAGACCCACACAATCCTACCACAAATGGATTGATCGTATTCCGGCGGTGTTTCACGAAAAAATTCTTGAAGAACAGAACTGTTCGCTCTCTGTTGATGCGGACAAGTTTTGCCTGGCGCGGCTCAAGCACTATCGCAGCCTGATGCCCATGGCCATGGAGGTGCAGAAGCCCATATTCAACCTGACCTCCGCCGATGGAGCTTTTGGCTCGCATGCCCAAGCCGTTGTGAACTGCAGGGACGATTTTACCAAACTTGTACAAAAGCTGGTGATGCGCATCGGCTTGTCTCTGGATAACGAATAGTTTGGTTTATGAAGTTCGAAAATAGAAAAGCTGGATGAAAATGACGCGGATTGTCGAACTTCTGCGGCAGCAGCCGTTGGGCAGCGTGGTTGAGGCCCAGGGCTGGCTGCGGACCCGGCGCGACTCGGGCAGCCTTGCCTTCCTCGAACTCAACGACGGCTCCTGCCTGGCCAATCTCCAGATTCTCGCCGAAGAGGGGCTGGCCAACTACGAGAGCGAGGTGAAGAAACTGAGCACCGGCTGTGCGCTGCGGGTTCGCGGCCAACTGGTGGCCTCGCCGGCCAAGGGCCAGCCGGTGGAGGTCCGGGCTGATTGCATCGAGGTGCTCGGCTGGGCCGATCCCGCCACCTACCCCTTGCAGAAAAAACGGCACAGTTTCGAGTTTCTTCGCTCCATCGCCCACCTGCGGCCCCGGACCAATGCTTTGGGTGCGGTGGCCCGGATCAGAAGCGCCCTCAGTTTCGCCATCCACCGCTTTTTCCATGAGCAGGGCTTCATCCAGGTGCAGACCCCGGTCATCACCACCTCGGACTGCGAGGGCGCGGGCGAGATGTTCACCGTCACCACCCTGAGCCCGGAACAGATGCGGGGGCACAACCCCTTTAGCGCCGATTTCTTCGGCCAGCGGGCCGGGTTGACGGTCAGCGGTCAGTTGCAGGCGGAAATCTTTGCCCTGTCCCATGGCCGGGTCTACACCTTCGGCCCGACGTTTAGGGCGGAGAATTCGAATACCAGCAGGCATCTGGCCGAGTTCTGGATGCTGGAGCCGGAGATGGCCTTCTGCGATCTGCGCGGCGACATGGCGATGGCCGAGACCATGATCAAGGCGCTGCTCGCCTCGGTGCTGGCCGAGTGCGCCGAGGATCTTGTTTTATTCGAGCAGCATGTGGCCAAGGGCTTGATCGACCGGCTGACGCAGGCCCGCGACCAGCCCTTTGTCCATCTCACCTACAGCGAGGCGGTGGCGGAACTGCAACGGGCCGGCCGGGATTTTTCCTTTCCCGTGCAGTGGGGCGCGGACCTCCAGGCCGAGCACGAGCGGTATCTCTGCGAGGAGGTGGCGCGGGCCCCGGTGATCGTCACCAACTACCCGGCGGCGATCAAGCCGTTTTACATGCGGCTGGATGACGACGGCCGGACCGTGGCGGCCATGGACATCCTGGTGGCCGGCATCGGCGAGCTGGTGGGCGGCAGCCAGCGCGAGGAGCGCCTGGAGGTGCTGGCGGCGCGGATGAGCGCGGCCGGGCTCGATCTGGAACAGTACGGCTGGTATCTCGATCTGCGCCGGTTCGGCTCCGTGCCCCATGCCGGATTCGGCCTTGGCTTCGACCGGCTGGTGCAGTTTGTCACCGGCATGCAGAATATCCGCGACGTCATCCCCTTTCCCCGCACGCCGGGGAGCGCTCCCTGCTGATTCTTTTTTATTTTTTTTATCCAGGAGGAGTTGGCCATCACGACGGTCACCGGCAACACCAACGGACTCAAACCCAGGCAACTGCGGGATCTGGAGCGGCTGGCCCAGAAAAAGGGCGCGCCCGAGGAGATTGTCGGCCGGGAAACCGCCCGTGCGCTGGCCGCCGTGTCCGCCGCCATCCATCGCCAGGTCGGGCTCCTGATCCATCGCTCCGGCCGGATCGAGACCGTGATCGTCGGCGATTACGACCGGATCACCATCCCGGCCCTGGCCCAGGTCGGCGCCTCGGGCGGCCGCCTGCGCGGCCTGCGCTGCGTCCATACCGTGCTGGGCCACAGCGCGGGCATCGGCGAGGAGGACATCATGGATCTGGCCTGTCTGCGGCTCGACCTGATGGCGGTCCTCACCATCAAAGACGGCTTGCCGGAACTGCTGCACACCGCGCATCTCATGCCGCGTCCGGTCGATGGCCGCGACTGGGCCGCCCTGCCGCCGGCGCATCCAGCCAACCAGTCGCAGTCCTGCATCGCCCTGATCGAGGCCCTGGAGGAGGAATTCGTCCGCGAGCGGCCGGCGCGCGAGGTCGACCGGGGCAAGGACCGCGCCATCCTCGTGGCGGTGACCACCGGGTCGCGGGACGAGGCCGAGGAGTCCATGGCCGAGCTGGCCGAATTGGCCCGCTCCGCCGGGGTCGAAGTCCTGGCCAGGGTGATCCAGCGGCGCAAGCATCTCCATCCCCGCTTCATCCTCGGCCGAGGCAAGCTGGTGGATATCGCCCTGATGAGTCTGCGCCTGGGGGCGAACCTGCTGCTGTTCGATCAGGAACTCAGCCCGTCGCAGATCCGTTCGGTCACCGACCACACCGATTTGCGGGTCATCGACCGCACCCAGCTCATCCTCGACATCTTTGCCAGCCGGGCCCGCTCCCGCGAAGGCAAGCT
>WQUH01000110.1 GCA_009782165.1 Pseudomonadota bacterium
TCCGCCGGATCGGAGTAGCCGGTGGTTATGGCGATGTTCTGGGCCAGCAGGGCATTGGTGAGGCTGTGGTACCAGAAGCGGTCGGCCGACAAGGGGCCGTTGCTTTCCACCCGGCGGAAAACCTGCTGCACCGACAGGCTGATTGCCAGGTTGCGGATGGTATCGCCCCCGAGATAGACCACCGCCTGCTCCAGATTGGTGAACGAGCGGCGGGCGCCGATGAAGACGGAGTTGACCAACTGCAGCAGTTTCGCGCTGATGGCCGCATCTTTGTTGATGATATGGACAATGGCCTGGAGATTGATTTCCGTCTCATGACACTGGTCGATCAACTGCACCAGGATCTGGGGCATGCTCGGCAGATTGCCGGAGACCTTGAGGGTGTCAAATACGGAGTCCGCGGTGGTCATGGGCTGAGACACGGGTTGGCCAGGGGGTGGCTGAGACAGCACTCTCAAAACGCATATTGCATGGTATACCAAAGCGCAAAGGGAAAAGCCAGGAACCGCAGCCAAAATAACCATTATTTTTCTCTAGTTGTAGGAAAAACAATCCGGCTGATACGAGCCGCCGGTATTGGCCGATACACCGGCCGCATGCCGTTGTTTTTGTTTGCGGCACCCCCATTTCCCGCGCGCCTGACCAGTTGCCGCCATCACAATTCGCTTGCCCCTGGCGGCCGCTTCCGGTAGGAAGAGTTATGAAGACATGATGGGGCATGGCCGGCTCCGCCGTTCCGCCGCCGGAAGCCCTGAACAGCGACGAGGTGAACAGTGCGGGTCAACGGGCAGGCGTATCGTTCAATTTGGCTGGCAGCGGATGGGGTGGAGGTGGAAATCATCGACCAGACCCAACTGCCGTTTCGTTTTCAGGTGGCGCGGCTCAAACGGCTGGAAGACGCCATGGAGGCGATCAGCCGGATGCTGGTGCGGGGCGCGCCGCTGATCGGCGCCACGGCCGCCTACGGCATCTGTCTGGGATTGCGCCGGGCGGCCGGTTCGCAGGCCCTGGAGGAGATGGCCCGCCAGTTGATCGGCTGCCGCCCGACCGCGGTCAACCTGCGCTGGGCAGTGGAGCGGATGGTGCGCTGCCTGCTGCCGCTGCCCGAGGAACAGCGGCTGGCCGCTGCCTATCGCGAAGCCGGGCTGATCTGCGAGGAGGACGTGGCCGCCAACGAGGCCATCGGCCGCCACGGGCTGGCCCTGGTCCAAAAACTGTGGCACACCAAGCAGTTGGGCGAACCGGTGCACATCCTCACCCATTGCAATGCCGGCTGGCTGGCCACCGTCGATTGGGGCACGGCGCTGGCCCCGGTCTATGCGGCCGTTGCCGCGGGCATCCCGGTCCATGTCTGGGTGGACGAAACCCGGCCCCGCAACCAGGGCGCCAGTCTGACCGCCTGGGAGCTGGCGGCCGCGGGCATCTCCCATCACCTGCTGGTCGACAATGCCGGCGGCCATCTCATGCAGCATGGCCTGGTCGACCTCTGCATCGTCGGCTCCGACCGGACCACGGCCGGCGGCGATGTCTGCAACAAGATCGGTACTTATTTAAAAGCCCTTGCCGCCCGGGACAACGGCGTGCCCTTCTACGTGGCCCTGCCGGGATCGACCGTGGACTGGACCATGGACGACGGGGTGGCGGAAATTCCCATCGAGGAGCGAGATATGGATGAGGTGCTGCGGGTGCGGGGCGAGGACGAACACGGCGCCGTGCGGACGGTGGCCATCGCGCCCGCCGGCACGCCCGCGGTCAACCCGGCCTTCGATGTCACTCCGGCCCGGCTGGTGACCGGGCTGATCACCGAACGCGGCATCTGCCCGGCAAGCCGTGACGGACTTGCCGGCCTCTATCCGGAGCAGGGACAATGAATGGAAAAAGTGTGCGGGAACAGGTGCTGGCCACTGCCCTGAGCATGAACAGCCTCGGGCTGAACCAGGGCTCCTCGGGCAACGTCAGCGCCCGCGATGGCAGGGGCTTCTGGATCACGCCCACGGCCCTGCCCTATGACCGATGCACCCCTGATGATCTGGTGTGGCTGGATTGGTCCGGTCAGGGGCGGGGGCGGCGCAAGCCTTCGTCCGAGTGGCGGATGCATGCCGACATCTACCGAACCTACCCCGAGGCCGGCGGCATCCTGCACGCCCACAGCCTCTACTGCACGACCCTGGCCTGTCTGGAGCGTCCCATCACCGCCTTTCACTACATGGTGGCCCTGGCCGGCGGCGATTCGATCCGCTGCGCCCCCTATGCCGCCTTCGGCAGCCAGGCCCTGTCCGATGCGGCGGTCGCGGCCCTGCGCGACCGGTCCGCCGCCCTCCTGGCCCACCACGGCATGATCTGCCACGCCGCGGACCTCGATCGCGCCCTGGCCCTGGCCGTCGAAGTGGAGACCCTGGCGCGGATGTACCTGCAGGCCCTGGCCGTGACCGAGCCGCCGGTCCTGTCGGCCGCAGCCATGGCCGAGGCCCTGAGCCGCTTCAGCGACTACAGACCGTAGACGCAATTCCAAGCACATAGCTGGTGAGGGCGCATCAAGAACTGCAACAGTTCTGAGCCGAGCAGGTTGATCGACAAAGACGGCAAACCGCACCGGAACGGCAGCTCCAATTACTGTTGCAGCGAGACTACTGGCGCAGTCAGGCGTTCGGGTCGTGCTCGTGTTGGCTCTGCCGCTTGCCGATTTCCACAACCAACGCCGCATGATCCGACATCGCCCCCGAATGGCGGCCGCCGAAGCTATAAGGACCAGCTTCCCACACGTAACGGGCATCCATGATTGACAGAGGACCGCATACAAAGGCGTGGTCGAGCCTTTGTCCTGAGTTGCCTGCGAAAGGCCGATAGCTGACCCCCTCGGAAGGAAGAGCGTGCCGCCACCCAAGGGCGGTGAGATTGCGGAGTCGGTTGCCGCATTTGCTCGGCGGATAGCTTGGGTCGACATTCAAGTCGCCGGCGAGCACAAAGGGGCGATCTTTGACCCGAGCGGCTACGGTTTCGATCCAATCCCAACAAGCGTGTCGGAGAGGCGGCGTTTTGCTGTAATCGGGGACTCGGATGCCAAGCACTTCGAGTTCATAATCTGGCGCCTGCACATGGAGGACGTTGGAGGGCAGCGAGGGCGCGATTGCAGGAGCCTCTATCTCGCCGAGTTGAAGGCTCGCCCGTGAGGCTATGAGAACATGATTCTCCTTCGGCCGATACGCGGAAACAAGCAGGTAGGGAAAGCCGTTCAGCGATAGCGCCGCCACGAAATCGGCATGCGATCGGCTCGGGACATACTCCGTCAGGACGATCAGGTCAGGGGCAAGGAAGGCCAGGGCCTCCGCCATTGCGGGGGGAATGGCCTTGCCGCGGGCGCGGTGGTTGACGTTCCACGCGATAAGTTTCATAGGATCCGTTCTGTTGTTTTAAGGGCTCATGATCAAGCCAAGTCGCCGCCGTAGGTGGTCGGCTGGGCGAAGTGTTATACCTGAGAGGGTCAATCGCTTTCCAGTGTCCTGACAAGGTCAGGCAGGAGGATACCAAACATCGACGAGTGGCCCAGCCTGGAACTCTGTAACGCTCGGTTGTGTCGCCAGCCATCGCTGAACAGCCACGCGATGCTCCTCTGTCACGCTACCCCGCCGATTCAAAGCGACAAAGACACACCACGAGGGTTTCTGACCACCACCGCCACACACCAAGCCACACGCCTCGATGGCTTGAAGAATAAACGCATCGATAGTGGCGTCGAAAGCCTTGTCCGAGATGTCATCGGTACAGCGGAAACGCACTTCAAATCCCAATTCCCGGAATTCTCCTCTATGCAGCTTCTTACGCAAGCGCTTTTTCATAGGTCAACCATAGGCTGCCGCCCGAATGAACTGGCGTTGCAGGATTGAGAGTGTTCGCCGATAGGTAGATGATGGATTCTCTGCGCCGCATGGCCGTGGATTTGACACCTTTATAATTCAAATCCACACCAAGCGACGAGGAGCCGTCATTGTTCTTCATAAAGTGTGGCAGATCAAGGTGAGCCTGCGATCTCAGCCTCTTCAGCGCGGATAGAGCAGGGTGCCGATCTGGTAGATGGCCACGGCCAGGAAGAAGGCGAAAAGGGTGTTGAAGACGATGGAAAAGGCCGCCCATTTCCAGGAGCCGGATTCCCGGGCAATGCAGACCACGGTGACGAGGCAGGGCGCATAGAACATGATGAAGGCCAGCACCGCCAGGGCCACCACCGGGTTCCAGTTGGGATCCTTGCTCAGCCGCTCCTGAAGCGAGCCGGCCTTTTTCGAATCGACCGCGCCCAGCGAATAGGCGGTGCCCAGGGTCGAAACGATCACCTCCTTGGCGGCGAAACCGCCGATCAGGGCGATGTTGGTCCGCCAGTCAATGCCCGCATAGCGGCTGACCTGTTCCAGGGCAAGGCCGATCCGCCCACCGATGGAGTGCCGCAGCCGGTCGAGCGCCTCATCCGCCTTGATTGCCTCCAGCGCCTTTTTGAGTCCCGCCTCGTCCGCGGCAAGCGTCAGCCGCGCCTCCTGCCGCAGACTGTCGAAATGGCGCGTTCGCGTGTCCGGCAGCCCCGGATAGGTCATCATCGCCCAGACCAGAATGGAGATGCCGAGAATGACCGTGCCCGCTTTTTTCATGTACTGCCAGGTGCGTTCCCAGGTGTGAATCAGCAAACCCTTCAGGGTCGGGAAACGGTAGGGCGGCAGCTCCATGACAAAGGGGGTGGAAGCGCCCCTGAACACGGTCAGGCGCAGGAACTTGGCGACGCACAGGGCGATGAGCCACGCGGCCAGGGTGGAGAGAAACATGTACCGGGCCTGGTGGGCCGAGAAGAAGGCGCCGATCAGCAGGGTGAGGATCGGCAGCTTGGCGCCGCAGTTCATGAACGGCACGGTCAGGAGGGTGGCCAGCCGCTCCTTGGGAGAGCGCAGGGTACGGGTGGCCATGACGCCGGGCACGGCGCAGCCGCCGGCAATGCCGCCGGAGATGATGAACGGCATCACCGAAGAACCGTGCAGCCCGAACAGGTGAAAGATGCGGTCCATCATGAAGGCGACCCGGGCCAGATAGCCCGAGTCTTCGAGTACGGCGATGCCGAAGAACATGAACATGATGATCGGCACGAAGCCGAATACCCCGCCAACCCCGTCGACCACGCCCGAGATGATCATCGACTTGAACGGCCCATCGGGCAGGATGGTGTCGATCCCCCTGCTGACCAGGGCGAAGAATGAGGCCAGCCAGTCGACCGGCACGGAACTGTAGCTGAAGGTGAAGGTGTAGAGGCAATACAGGACGCCGGCCATGATCAGCGGGCCGAGGATGCGATGGGTGACCACCTTGTCGATCTTGTCCGAGGCATAGAGGCGGTCCGCGACAAACTTGCGGCTGACCACCCCCTGCAGGATGATCGACTTGATGTAGCCGTAGCGATG
>WQUH01000111.1 GCA_009782165.1 Pseudomonadota bacterium
GGCCAGGGCCAGCAGGGCCAGCCGCCGGTCCGCCTCCCCGGCGTCTTTATTCCGTTTCCGATTCAATCGCATATTCTTTCTAGGCATTCAAACGTCATATCCAGGAAACGTCATTCCGCGCTACGCTGCGCTCCGACGCGGAATACATTCCTTGCTAAAGCGACACCAATTGCACTGCTGCTTTTTTCGCCCTTCGGGCGTGGCACTTTCTTTTGCTTGCCCAAAAGAAAGTGCCCAAAGAAAAGGGCACCCGCGTGAGCGGCGGCTACGCCGTACCTTCGCCTCTTGCCATGCGGCGGGCGGCGCGTAAACTCGTGCTGCGCACTCGGACAGTACGCGCCGCTTGTCCGCCGCCTTGGCTGCGCGGCTCAGCCGCTCCCGATGGGAACTACCGCCCGCCCCGAACGGATACGGGTATGGGAGCCGTAGGGGCACGGCGGGCCGTGACCGCTTCTCCGTCATTCCCGCGAAATTCCCGCCTACGCGGGAATGACAGGGAATCCAGTCTACTATATAGGTTGGGGTGAGCCGCAGGCGAACCCCAACAACAGCTTCACCCCTCACCGTTGGGGTTCGCGTTCCGCTCACCCCAACCTACGCCACGGCGCGTCGCTGCCGCGATACTCATTGAGTTTTGCAGTGAAAATGGAATGAGCGCTTTTGTGTGTATGTTCGGTTGGTTGATGGCTCATGGTCTCGTGGTCGTGGTTGCCGGGCCTTTGGTCAGTTGGACGGCGCCGCATCCCCATTGTGTCGGGCGATCATGTCAAAAAGAGCCGCAGTTCTTCTTCCAGCCCGGCAGCGGCAAAGTCCCGCCGCAGGCGCGCCAGCAGCCGCCGCAGCCGTCCGTGCGTCTGATACCGGTTCCAGCCGAGCAGTCTGCCGGCTTCCGCCACCGCCACCCCGTCCCGGTAACACAGTTTGAGCAGCAGCCGTTCCCTGTGGTCCAGATGCACCGCGATTGCCGCTATCCGCTCCAGGAGACGGGGATCGACCTCCCCATCGGCATCATTGTCAAACAGCAGCCGGCCGAGCACGGCGAACAGGCGGCTTCGCTCCTCCCGCTCCAATCGCTCTTCCTGAACCGAACCGTCGGCAGCGGCTTCAGCCACATCGACTGCCTCGTCGAGTTCGACCGTCTCGCCCGAGCGGGAGCCGCAGTCGGGTATTTCGGCAAGGATGCGGTAGGCGGCCTCCTCGGCGGTCCGCGCCTGGCCGGGCAGGCGGCTGTCGATCATGGCAGCGGCCTCGCCGGGGGCAAGGCGTTCCAGGCAGAGCAGGCGGAACAGGGTCAGCCAGATGCCGCCCAGACGGCGGATCCATGCGGGCGGCGTGCTCCGGCCGAAACGGCGGCGGGCGAAATCTTCCAGCAGGCGCAGGGTGAGGGCGACGATGTAGGTGGTCAGGGTCGAGCGGCCGGCAAAGGCGCGGAGCCGGCGCCAGTCGTCGCGGGCCAGCCCGTCCATGACATAAAGCGCCGCCTCTTCCGCCAACGGTTGCTGGGGAAAGCGCCGCGCGGCCAGCCGGTTGATGACCTGCCAGTGCGCCATGGCCTGCTGTTGCCAGGGATGGGTCATCGTCTCCTGCGGCGCGGCCGCAATGCGGCCGGGGAAAATTTTTTCAGGATGGCGCGACACATCGCCCGCTCTCTGCCGTCCAATTGGGCAAATGCGGCAACCATGGCGGTTGGCCGCGCCTCACCCCTTGCGCAAAGGAGCCCATGATGCGAATACTGATCACCCTGTTGTTCCTCCTGTTCCTGGCCGGCTGCTCCACGCCGGCGACCGAATCGACCCAAAGGGAAAAACACGAAAACGCCGTTCAACCAACCATTGCGGCCGAGGCCGGAGTACCGGCCAAGGCGGAGCAAGGGCGGGCGGAACCCCGGCCGTCGCTTGCCGACGCCGCGCCCGCCAGCCAGAAGACAAAGGAGGTCTTGCGCAAACAGTCGCCCGCCGCTGCCGAAGCCATGGCGGCCGCGCCCATACAGGCGGCCAGGGCCAAAGCACTCAACCAAAATCTCCCGCAGCAGGCCGCGCCGGCGCAGCCCTTGCCGGTCTGGAACCGCGAGTCCTACAACGCGGTCCGGGAAAACGGCTTTGTCAACGCCGGCCGCCAGCCGCTCTCCACCTTCAGCATCGATGTCGACACCGCCAGTTACGCCAATGTCCGCCGTTTTGTCAACAGCGGTTCCCTGCCGCCGGTGGGCGCGGTGCGGATCGAGGAGCTGATCAACTCGTTCGCCTACGACTATCCGGAACCCGAAAACACCGATCCGTTCTCGCTCAGTGCCGAGATCGGCCCCAGCCCCTTCCATGCCGGCTATCAACTGGCCCGGATCGGGCTCAAGGCCAAAGACCTGGCCAAGGAACAGTTGCCGCCCTCGAATCTGGTTCTGCTGATCGATGTGTCCGGGTCGATGGAGGACGCGAACAAGCTGCCGCTGCTCAAACAGGCCCTGCCGCTTTTGGTCCGGCAGTTGGGCGCGCGCGACCGGGTGGCGATGGTGGTCTATGCCGGCGCCGAGCGGGTGGTGCTGCCGCCCACGTCCGGCGACCAGCAGCGAAAGATCCTGGCCGCCATCGAGGGGCTGCGGGCGGGCGGCTCCACCCACGCCTCCAGCGGCATCCGCACGGCCTATGACCTGGCGCGGAAGCATTTTCTGCCCAAGGGCAACAACCGTGTCATCCTGGCCTCGGACGGCGATTTCAATGTCGGCGTCACCAGTCGCGACGAGTTGCAGCGGCTGATCGAGGCCGAACGCCAAAGCGGCGTCTACCTCACCGTGCTCGGCTTCGGCATGGGCAACTATCACGATGATACCATGGAAATTCTTGCCGACAAGGGCAACGGCAACTACGCCTACATCGACAGCCTGCTGGAGGCCGAGAAGGTGCTGGTCAAGGAGTTGAGCGGCACCCTGTTCACCCTGGCGAACGATGTCAAGATCCAGGTCGAGTTCAACCCGGCCAGAGTGGGGGCCTACCGGCTGATCGGCTACGAAAACCGCGCCCTGGCGGATGAGGATTTCCGCGACGACCGCAAGGATGCCGGCGAGATCGGGGCCGGTCATCGGGTGACCGCCCTCTACGAACTGGTTCCGGCCGGCCACCCGGCGGTGCCCAAGCTCGATCCCCTCAAGTACCAGACCGCGCCGCCGGCATCGGCGGACAACAGCCGGGAACTGATGACCGTCAAGCTGCGCTACAAACCGCGCGGCGTCGAGACCTCCCGGCAGATGACCCTGCCGGTGCGCGAGACTGAAGGCCAACAGGCCAGCGTTGACTTCCGCTTTGCCGCCGCGGTGGCGGGCTACGGCATGCTGCTGACCCATTCCGAACACCTCGGCGGCTTCACCTGGGACCAGTGCCTGGAACTGGCCCGCTCGGGCCGGGGATCAGACCCCGAGGGGCAGCGGGCCGAACTGTACCGGCTGGTCGCGGCCAGCCGTCTGCTGGCACAACAGCAGGACGGCCCGGAGGGGCAGGGGCGCGTCCGGCCGGAGTGACATTTCCCATTTCGTCATTCCGCGACTACGCTGCGCTCCGCGCGGAATCCATTGCTGATCGTTCCCATGCTCCTGCGTGGGAACGCAACCCTCGCAGGCGTCCCGCCTGCGCATAATGAAGGCCGCCATATACAGAAAAACGTCATTGCGAGGCACGAAGTGCCGAAGCAATCCAGGAATCGCCACAGGGACACGACTGGATTGCTTCGCTTCGCTCGCAATGACGTTGCCTTATTCCGTCTCTCACCGCTTGCGTTCGCGTTGCTCACCCCTACCTATGCCGCTGGATTCCCTGTCATTCCCGCGTAGGCGGGAATTTCGCGGGAATGACGAAGAAGCGAGCGCGGCACACCGCTCCCGATGGGGAACTGCCGCCCAAATGCCCCCTTTTGAAAGGGGGTGCCCGTAGGGCGGGGGTTTGCCTTGCAGCCGTAGGGGCACGGCGGGCCGCACCCGAAGCGGGGCATGGAAGTGACATCAGGCGAGCAGGGCGGGCCAGTCGAGGCAAGGAAAGGTGCGGTGGAGCAGGTGGTCGTCGTCCTCGACCCGCACTTCCAGGTGTGCAAACGTGGCTTGGGCCAGGGGGATGACCAGATCGGGCGGGCAGACCGTGTCGTTTGCGCCGATCACCAGGAACGCGGGTACGGCGAGAGGGGCCGGAGGTGGGCAATAGCCGCTGAAATTGAGGGCAGGGGCCAGCAGGACCAGCCGGCGGCACCGCTCGGGGTGGCGGGCGGCGAAGCAGGCGGCCATCAGGCCGCCGAAGCTCGATCCCACCAGAATCAGTTGCCCGACTCCGGCAACCTGCTCTGCCAACTGAGCAAGCCGCTGGTCGAGGTCGCCGTCGTAATCTTGCATGGCGACATGGGGAAAATGGGCGCGAAACCATTGGGCCTTGGTGCCCCCGGTGGAGGAGTCGAGCCCGTGGAGAAAGAGGGGTAGCGGCGGCAGAGCGGCTGACATGGGGATTCCTTGCGGCGCAATGGCGGCGGAAAGGCATCCCGGTCAAACGACAAGGCAACGGGGCCGGGATGCCGGATTTTTTTCCGATTCTACCGCCTCACCGGACAGCGACAACATTTTTTCTTTCGTAGTTGACAGTAATTGTGGATGCTGGTGTGCGCCCATTGGTAAGGCTTTACAGAACCAGAAGCAACACAAGAAATACCACAAAAAACAACGCAAAAAGTGTGGCAGGCGACCACAAAAAAGATTTCAGCAGAAGTGATTTGAGTGAAGATCGCCATTTCTCGTTCGTCATCACCACTATCGCGAGCAATACCACTGCGATCATCGCAATCAGGCAACCTAAGATCACAGCTAAAAGTATAAATAAAACTGTGAAATCCGCTTCCGCGAAACCCATGCCTCCCGCCTCCCGTTACAGCAACATCATTCAATGGAACTATCTGATACATTTCTCTTCGCTGCGCTCAACGAAATGACAGAATCCACTTGCCCGGTTCCTTCTGTCCCATGTCAGGTCGAACCATCCATCAAAACTATAGTTGCATTATGCAATCTGACACCACCAGCAGTCAAATTTTTCCATCGTGCGGAGGGTGCCTGTTTGCGGCCAGGCTGTGGCTGCCGCATTCTTTTACAAGGGTCTGGCAAGAAGAGCGGTGCGGCGCGAAAAGCCCAAAAAAGTCATTGACGGAACGCGGGGGCGGCGCTATCGGTTTTTGGGTTGGCGGCCCGTACAGCGCGGGCCGCGCCCTTGCACCATTTTTGCGGAGGAAGCGTATGGCCACCCCCATCAAAGACAGTCTCGCCGCCAGCATCGCCCGCGTTTTCGGGCTGACGAACGAATTCCTCAAGGTCTGCCCGGAAGAGATCTGGGCGCAAAACTTCGGCGGCTGGCCGGTCTGGCGGCAATTCCTGCACTCGTTCAGCACCGTCGATTT
>WQUH01000112.1 GCA_009782165.1 Pseudomonadota bacterium
CACGCCGTCCGGGCCTGTCCGATCTCGGCGGGCAATCCTGGCGGTGCCGGCGCCGATCGCCAAATCAGTGGTGGACGAGCCGCCGGACCCTGTCACCCGCCGCCTGCTGGAGACGCGCTACGCATCGAGCATCCTCGTGTCTCTGTTCGCACAGGACGGTTTTGCGCCGCCGGAAGGCTTGGCCGACACCTACGGGCTCTTGATTCCCCGTGCCGAGCGCTGCCGGATCGCCGGAATATCCCTCGAGCACAACAAGCGCCCCGGAACGTCGGCAACCGGGCAACTGCTGCATCTGATGCTCCGCCACGAGGAGGCGTGCCGGCTGATGTCGCTGCCCGACGATGCGGTCATCGCCGAGACCGTCGCCGAGGCCGGCCGCTTCTTCCCCTCCCTGGCGCGACAGGTGAAGCAGGGCCGGGTGTTCAGATGGCCTCTGGCGGAGCCCTGTTCGCCCATCGGCCGGGCATCCGATCTGCGCCGATACCGCGAAGATTGCGCGCTGCGGCCGCCGCCCATCGTGCTGGCCGGCGACTATATGAGCATGCCCTATACCGAAGGGGCGGCGGAGTCGGGCGTGTGGGCGGCGCAGTCGATACTGGATGCGGCAGGCGAGCGCCAGCCGGGTGCGGAGTAGGGCCGCGCCGCCGTGGAACCGCGCCGGCGCGCGCCTGCCGCCCCCTCGCGGTTGGGGTGCGCGGCCCCGGTAAACCGGGATATGGATGGACAGGGTAGTATTGTCCTTTATAAGTCTATCCAGTATATTGGCCAGGATGTTCACTGCTCTCGCAACGGCTGTCGGCAACCTGGCCGCCGTTGAATATTTTTCGCGTCTTCGGTGATTCATGCAGATTGCCACTACCCATCGCAACATCGACTTTGACGGGCTGGCATCCATTGTGGCGGCCACCCTGCTGTATCCGGGGACCGTTGCCGTGTGCCCGAGAAACGTCAATCCCAATGTCCATCGCTTTCTTTCCCTGCACAAAACCTCCTTCGACATTATCCTGGCCGACGAGGTCGACGTGGATGCCGTCACCCGCCTGATCGTCGTCGACACCAACCAATGGCACCGGCTCGACCAGATCGACCGGCTCCGGGGGCGGGATGAGGTGGAGGTGCTGCTGTGGGACCACCACATGGGTATGGGCGACATTCATCCCCAGTGGCAGTGCGTCGAGCAGGTCGGGGCCACCATTACCCTGCTGACGCGGGAAATCAAGGAGCGGGGCCTGCCGCTCACCCCGCTGCAGGCCACCCTGTACCTGATCGGCCTGTACGAGGATACCGGCCAACTGACCTTCAGCTCCACCACCCCGGAAGATGCGCGGGCGGCCGCCTTTCTCCTGGAACAGGGCGCGGATTTGATCATTGCCGCCGATTTCCTCAACATGGCCTACAGCGAGACGCAGAAAAAGGTGCTGTTCCGCCTGATGAGCGATGCCGAGCTGCACGACATCAAGGGGAAGCGGGTGGGGATCGGGGTGATCCTCATCGACAGGTATATCGAGCTGTCCACGGTGGTGCAGTTGTACGGCAAGATCATCAATGCCGACGCGGTGTTCGTGATCTTTGTCAACGAGGGCGGCGGCTACTTTATCATCGGCCGCAGCTCGACGCCGGAGATCAACGTCAACAACGTGCTGCAGCGGTTCGGCGGCGGCGGTCACCCCGGAGCTGGGTCGGCAACCATGACCCACAGCGAGATGAGCGCCGTCGAGGTTCGGCAGAAGCTGATCGACATCCTGGAAGAGATGCACCGGTCCGCCGCTCTGGTCGCGGATGTGATGTCCTTTCCGGTCACCACCGTGCCGCCCGAGACCACCATGTCTCAGGTTCGGCAGATCATGGAGGAGAAAAAGATCCGCGGGGTGGTGATCGAGAAGGACGAGTGCCTGCAGGGTATTGTGGTGCTGTGGGACTTGAAGAAACTGCGGCTGAAAAAGCAGTGGAACAGCCCGGTCAAGGCCTTCATGAACCGCCAGGTCACCACCATCGCGCCCGACGCCCTGGCCAGCGAGGCCACGGAACTGATGGTGCAGAAGAACATCGGCCACCTGCCGGTGGTGCAGGGGAAGAAGGTGATCGGTATTGTCACCCGCACCGACATCATCAACTATCTGTACGGGATGCTGCCGTTCTAGCCGGTGCGGGCGGGCGGCGCGGCCCCGGCGGTCAGCCCGGCGGCCAGGTCATGTGCCGGCCGCCCAGGATGTGCATGTGCAGGTGGAAGACGGTTTGCCCCGCCTGGGCGCCGTTGTTGAACACGACCCGGTAGTGCGGTATCCCTTCTTTGATGGCGATTTCATTGCCGATCCGCATCAGCTTGCCCACCACCCGTTCGTCCTCTTCGGCAACCGCCGAGGGACCGCTGAGGTGCTTTTTCGGGATCAGCAGGATATGAACCGGGGCCTGAGGGGCGATGTCGCGGAAGGCCAGGATGTCGTCGTCCTCGTACAGCTTGCTGGCCGGGATCTCGCCCTGGATGAGTTTGCAGAACAGACAGGTGTCAGGCATGATGAAAACCTCCTCTCTCTGGTACGGTTGGCTGCGGGCCGGCTACCGTCGAGGTCCGACCCGGGGCAGCATGTGCACGATCAGGTTGTTGTCGACGCCGGCAATGCCGACCGGCTCCATGGCAATGGGAATCGACCTGGAACCGACTTTGAGGTCGATTGTTTTCAGGGTATCGAGATCAACGGCGTATTCCCGCCCATCGAGGGCGCCGAGCAGGGAAGCCAGCGAATCCTGGGAGTTGGCCGGGTCATGGGCGGCATCCTTGAATCGGGGCGTGACGAACAGTTTGCGCCTGACCGGGTCGAACCGGGTCCGCAGGTCGCAGGCAATGGGCAGGCGAACCTCGCCGAGCCGAAGCTGGAGATCCTGGCCGCCGAGATTGGTGGTCACCACCAGGTTTTTCCCGGAAAGGATGCCGTGCACCGAGATGACGTTGTCGCGGATGACCAGCCGATCCACCGATTCCACCGTGATGTCGCCCTGCAGTTGCCGGCTCCGCGAGGGGATGTCCAGGGGCAGCGTCTTTTGCAGGGAAGCCAGCACGGTTTCCGCCGGCAAGGTCAGGACAATGTCTTTCTGATTGCCGTTGCCGGCGGCGATGACCGGCAAGGGGCACAGGAGCAGGCCGCACAGCAGCCAGAGGATGCGTTTTCCGTTCGACATGTCGGTTAAGGCAAGAGCGGCGATGTCTGCGCCGACGGGTTCATGAGGATCACGCCGGCAACGAAGGATCGGGGAGCTGTGTCCCCCAATGGCGTGGCGATGCCGGCGCGGACAGGCCGCCTTGCATCGGCTCGGCTGAAGTTGCACTAAAATGCTCGATTTTCATCCCCCTGTCAAGCCGGCGGGAATAAAAAAGCACAGGCCGGACACCTGCCCGGCCGCGACCAGACCATGACCAGAACAACCGCACCCCTGCCGCGTCTTGCCATCGATCGGGAATGCTGCCTCACCGGCGCTTCGCCGTCCCTGGCGGCGGCCATCCGGGCCGAGCTGACCATCGACAACCCCAAATATCAGGCCGCCAGGCAGTTCGGCCGCTGGATCGGCAAGAAACTCAAACCGCAGCTCTTCTTTTTTCGCGAGACCGACGAACGCCTTTTTTTCCCGCGCGGTTTCGGCAACCAGGCGGTACGGCTCTGCCGCCGGATCACCGGGCTGAACCCGGTCATCGACGACCGGCGGCGACTGCTGCCGGCAATCGAGATCCCCTTTCACGGCCAACTGCGGCCGTACCAGGAACAGGCGGTGGCCGCGGTCTCGGCGCATTCCTTCGGCGTGCTCGAGGCGGGCACCGGCTCGGGCAAGACCATCATGGCCCTGGCGCTGATCGCCCGGCGAAGGCAGCCGACCCTGATCCTTGTCCACTCCAAGGAGCTGATGCGCCAGTGGCAGCAGCGGATCGCCCAGTTTCTCGGCATGGAGGCCGGTCTGGCCGGCGACGGCATCTTCGCGATCCGGCCGGTGACTGTGGCCATCGTCAACACCGCCAAGAACCATCTCGATGCCCTGCCGGAACAATTCGGCCAACTCGTGGTCGACGAGTGCCACCGGGTGCCGGCCAGCCTGTTCACCGACGTGGTTTCGGCCTTTGACTGCACCTTCATGCTGGGCCTGTCCGCCACCGCCTTCCGCCGGGAAGACGGCATGACCCGGCTGATTCACATCTACATGGGCGACCGGGTCCATGCGGTCGACAACCGGATGCTGGCCGCCAGCGGCGCGGTGGTGCGGCCGGTGTTGCAGCAGCGGCCGACCGGCTTCGCCTACGGGTATCAGGGCGAATATGCCAAGCTGATCAAGGCGCTGGCCGCCAATGTGGCGCGCAACCGCCTGATCGTCGACGATATCCTCGCCCTGGTGCGGCAGGGGCATCAGGGCACCATCCTGGTGGTGTCGGACCGGGTGGCGCATTGCCAGGCCCTGGCCGGGCTGCTGGCCGGGCAGGGGGTGTCCGCCCCGGTCCTCACCGGGCAGTCGCCGCCCGAGGAGCGGCTGCATCTTGTCGAAGAAGTGCAGTCAGGGCGAATAGTTATACTGATTGCCACTGTCCAGTTGATCGGCGAGGGGTTCGACTGTCCGGGCCTGTCCACCCTTGTCCTGGCCACGCCGATCAAGTTCGAAGGCCGTCTGTTGCAGGTGGTGGGGCGGATCATGCGGCCCGCCGAGGGCAAGGAGGCCCGGGTGATCGATTATGTCGACGAGGCCATCCCGGTCCTGCGGCGTTCGGCCGCCGTCAGGAGGGCGGTGTTCGCGGCGTGGTGAGCGCCGAGGGCGCGCGCCCGGAATCACGCCGGATCTTCAGCGCCAGCGTCGGGGCGCTCCCGGTACCATACGGCCAGCCAGATGGTGACCTCGCCGGGGTCCGTCCACGCCACCCTGTGCCGGCAATGCGCCGGGATGTTGAGGTAATCGCCCGCGGCCAGACGGCAGATGGAGCCGTCCGCAAACTCGATTGTCGCCCTGCCTGCCGTCACCATGACCCATTCGTCCTCGTCCTGGTCGTACCATCCCTGATCGGGCGAGCTGTGTCCCAGCGAGACGATCCGCTCGATGCGCACCCCAGGGGCGCGGAGCAGATCGTCGCAGGCTTCGCGGGCGAGATCGTCAGGCAGCGCATCCCGGATATTCCGTGGTTGCATGGCGTGTGCGAGTGATTCCATTTTCACTTCAAAACTCAATGAGTACCGTCATCGCGGCAGGTTCGCCTGCCACTCACCACCAACCTTGCCTGGATTGCTTCGTCGCTTCGCTCCTCGCAATGACGGTGTTTGGTGCGGCAGTCCCCATCGGGAGCGGCTGAGCCGCGCAGCCAAGGCGGCGGAACAGCGGCGCGTACTGTCCGAGTGCGCAGC
>WQUH01000113.1 GCA_009782165.1 Pseudomonadota bacterium
TGAACAGGCCGTCCCTGATGCCCCGCAGGGCGCGGGCATGGCTGAGCACGGCCAGACGGTCCTGGTCCTCGCGGCTGATCTTGTACATCCGGGCGATATTTTCGGCGGTGACCCCCATGTGGTACCCGTAAAAGATCTCGTAGAGGCCGTCGTAGACCAAAAGGTCGATCACCTCGCCGATGCCGGTGAGTTCCATGCGGTGGCCCCAGCGGGCCTTGGGCAGGGCCATGGGAACCTGCGACATGTTTTCCTGGCCGCCGGCCAGGACAACCTCGGCCTGACCGGCCATGATCGACTGGGCGCCCAGGGCGATGGCCTTGAGGCCGGAGCCGCAGACCTTGTTGATGGTAAAGGCCGGCGTTTCCCTGGCCAGTCCGGCGCGCACCATGGCCTGGCGGGCGGTGTTCTGCCCAAGCCCCGCCTGGAGGACGTTGCCCATGATCACCTCGTCGACCGCGACCGGAGCGGCGGCGCTGTCCCACGCGCCGGCCCTGGTTTCCAGTTCGATCGCCCCCTGGTCTTGCAGGGTGTGCGGCGCAACCGCCAGCAGGTCGGGACCGCTCTGGGGCCGGAGTCCGGCCTTGCGCAGGGTTTCCCGCATGACGCTGGCCCCGAGCTGGACCGCGGAGGTCTCTTTCAGGCTGCCGCCAAAGGCGCCGACCGCAGTCCGGCTGCCGCTCACAATCACCACTTGGTTCATCGACATCGCGCTCCTCTTTTCGTGTTGCCGCCCAGGGCGTTTAGCTGTTCAGGTCGCCGGTGAAGACCGGTTTGCGCTTCTCGAGAAAGGCGCCGGTCCCCTCCTTGGCGTCCGGACTGGCCAGGCAGAGCGCGAAGGCGTCGCGCTCGATGGCGAGACCGGTGGTCAGATCGGCATTGAGCCCCTGGTCCACGCTCTGTTTGGCCGCGCAGAGCGAGGCCCTGCCCTTGCCGGCGATCAGTTTCGCGGTTTCGGCGGCGGCCGCCAGCAGTTCCGCGGGCGGGAAGATTTTGTTGACCAGCCCGATCTCCTTGGCCTCGGCGGCGCTCAGATGTTTGCCGGTAAAGATCATTTCCTTGGCCCGGTTGGCGCCGACCAGGCGGGGCAGGCGCTGGGTGCCGCCAAAGCCGGGGATGATGCCGAGGTTGATCTCCGGCAGGCCGAACATCGCCGTGTCCGAGGCGTAGATGAAATCGCAGGCCAGGGCCATTTCGCAGCCGCCGCCCAGGGCGTAGCCGTTGACCGCGGCAATCGCCGGAATGGCGAGCCCTTGCAGCGCGCCGATGGCCTCCTGGCCGCGCCGGGCGAACTGTTTCGCACCCAGCGGGCTCAAGGTCGCAATCTCGGTGATGTCGGCGCCGGCGACAAAGGCCTTTTCGCCTGCGCCGGTGAGAATGAGCACGCGGATGGCCTGGTCTTTGCTGATGCCCGCCAGGGCGTCGGTGAACTCTTCGAGCAGGGTGGCGTTGAGGGCGTTGAGGGCTTTGGGGCGATTGAAGGTCAGGGTTGCGATGCCGTTTTCGCAGGTCAGTGCAATGGATGTATAGGCCACCATGTCCTCCTTGGTTGGGTGAGAAGAAAGCGCATCACAAAGGCGCGGGGAGGTCGGTCGTCACGAGTCCCCTGCCTGTTCATGGCACAAGGGCAGAGTTGGCGCCCCTGTTGTTGTGACCTCTGCTGAAGAGGTCGGGCTTGCGCGGGAACCGTTCATAAATAGAACTGCGCAGCAGCATGATTTCTATTGCAAAAGTGTCGGCCTGTCAAGTTTTTTGGCTTGTTTCAGGCCGATGCGTCCCTGTTTCGCCGCCAGTAAGTTTGCCGGGATCGGCACCGGAAGACGCGGAGCTACAGGGCGATGACCGCCTCGATTTCGATTGCGGCGCCCAGGGGCAGGGCCGCCGCCTGCACGGTGCTGCGGGCCGGGTAGGGTTCGGCGAAGTAGCGGGCGTAGACGGCGTTCACCCGTTGAAACTGGCTGAGATCGGTGAGGAAAACCGTCACCTTCACCGCCCGGTCGAGGCCGGTTCCGGCGGCCTCGGCCACCGCGGCCAGATTGCGCAGCGCCTGATGGGCCTGCTGTTCGATGTCGCCCGCGGCCATGGCCCCGGTCGCGGGATCGATGGGAATGACGCCCGAGGTGAACAGCAGGGTGTCGGTGGCGATTGCCTGGGAATAGGGACCGATGGCGGCTGGCGCCCTGTCGGTCGCGACCGGTGTTCGGCTCATGGCCGGCCCTCCTTGCGGTTGCGGGCGGCAATCGCCTTGGCGGCAATCAGGCCGGTCGCGGCGGCGGACACGATGTTGCCGGCCACGCCGGGACCGTCGCCGGCGACAAACAGTCCCTGGATGTCGGTTTCCAGATGGTGGTCCGTCTCCACCTGGGTGGCGAAGAATTTGATTTCCGGGGCGTAGAGCAGGGTTTCGTCGTTGGCGACGCCGGGGATGATCTGGTTGAGCTGGTCCAGGCCATCGACCAGATTGGTGAGGATGCGTTCCGGCAGGGCCATGGCGATGTCGCCGCAGACCACGTTTTTCAGGGTCGGTTCGATGGTGCTGTTGCGGATGCGGTTCCAGGTGGAACGCCGGCCCCGGCGGAGATCGCCGTAGCGTTGCAGAATGGGTTTGCCGCCGCCGATCAGGGTGGCCAGTTTGCCGATGGATTCGCCGTAGGCCTGGTTGTCCTCCACCGGGTCGGTCAGCACCACCTTGGAAAGAAAGGCGAAATTGGTGTTGTCCGATTTGCGGTCCATCCGGGCATGGCCGTTGACGCAGACGAAATTCTGGTAATTCTCCAGGGCGACATAGCCGCCGAAATTGGTGCAGAAGGTGCGGGTCTGGTCGTCGTATTTGGCGGTGCGGATGAAGAAGGTCGGATCGTAGATGATCGAACAGAGATCCCGCATGATATCGTTGTGCACCTCGACCCGGACCCCGACCTCGATGCCGCGCTGCGACACCCGGATGCCGTTGCGGCCGGCAACGGCGGCAACCCACTCGGCCCCGGCGCGGCCAGGGGCCAGGATGACGGCGTCGGCGCGGTATTCGGCCTTGTCCGTAACCACGCCCGTCACCCGTCCCTGATCCACCAGGACATCCCGGACCGCTTCGGCATGGCGGAACTGAACGCCCTGGCCCTCCAGATGCCGGACCATGGCGGCGATATGCTGGGGCAGATTGTCGCTGCCCAGGTGTTTCTGTTTGATCAGCAGCAGCTCGATGCCGCTCTTGCGCGCCTCTCTGCGGATGGACCGGGCCTGCTCCATGTCGGTGGGATAGACCTGGCCGTCCATGCCGAAGCGGTTGAAAATGGACTCGGTCTCGTCGATCAGGGCGCAGGCTTCGGCCGGGCCGAGGAATTGGGTCAGGTCGGTCTTGCCCAATTTATGGATGAAGTTGAGTTTGCCGTCGGAAAAGAGACCGGCGCCGCCAATGCCGCACAGGATGTTGCATGGCTGGCAGTGGACGCAGCCCTTTTCACCGATCGGACAGATGCGTTTTGCCGGCGGCCTGCCTTTTTCGATCAGCAGGATTGTAAGCTGGGTGCGCTCGCTCAGGTAGCTGGCGGCAAACAGCCCGGCCGGGCCGCCGCCGACCACGATGACGTCGTAGTGCTGTTCAGTCGCGCTGGCCGGGATCATGACGCTCCATGCGGTTGATGGGGGAAAAGCGAGCCGCCGGCCGCGGCGAGCCGCGCGGTGCGGGCTGTTCCGTGACAGATGGCGGCTTGACCATGGCTGTGTTCTGCCATATTTTTATCGGGAAGGCCATTGAATTGTTCTTTGGTCGGAGGAGAGGCTGCCTGGAAAAATGGGGCATGGCCTGGCGGAAAACGGCGCGGGATTGGGCCTCATACGGTCGAGCAGGCCTGATTCCGCCGGAGTTTGTGCCGGGAAAGGGGCGGTCTGGCGGTCTTTTTCGGGGTGGCGGCTCGGCCGGCGGCAAGAAAAAAGGTTGAACCGGAAACCAGGCTGTGGTCCAGTACAGAGAAAGGGAGTGTTGCCTTGGCACGGCCAGGCTGAGAGGATCGGGATGGAATGAAAGACGACGGCAATCTGGTGTGGATCGACCTGGAAATGACCGGGTTGAACCCCGCAACCGACAAAATTCTCGAGGTGGCCACGATCGTGACCAGCTCGCACCTGGAGATCCTCGCCGAAGGGCCGGTCATCGCCATTCATCAGCCGGAAGATGTGCTGGCCGGCATGGATGCCTGGAACTGCAAACACCACCGGGAATCGGGCCTGCTCGACCGGGTGCGGCAAAGCACCTGTACCTGCCGTCAGGCGGAGATCGAAACCCTGGATTTTGTCAAACAGTGGGTCGGGCGTCGGATTTCGCCCATGTGCGGCAACTCGGTCTGGCATGACCGGCGGTTTCTCGCCCGTTTCATGCCGGAACTGGAATATTACTTCCACTATCGCAACATCGACGTCAGCACGCTCAAGGAGCTGGCCGCGCGCTGGGCCCCGGAACTGCCCCGGTTTCCCAAGCAGTGCCGGCATCTGGCCTACGACGATATCCGCGAGTCCATCGCCGAACTCAGGCACTACGGCGATCTCTTCCTCAAGAAAGAGCCCTGAACACCCTGCCGCCCGTGCGGTTTTCGCTTCCCCTGGCGCTCCTGTCCGCTCTGGACATTCCCCCGCAAACCGTTCCTGCTTGGTGCAGCGCAGAACGGCGAGTTGCGAGCCGCTCAAGCGGTTCTGATCTCATTGAGCAGGTCGGGATGACGATCCAGCAGCTTGAACAGCTTGATCAAGGCCAGTGGCGGTTTGGTCCTGCCATTTTCGTAACGCGAGAAGGCATTGACGCCGCCGCCGAACAGTTCGGCGGCTTGCCGCTGGTCCAGATTGAGCTTTTTGCGCACGTCCGTGATGAAGCCCGGATCGACGATGGCCGCATTCACCTGCTTCGCAAAGGCGTGCATCTCGCCCATGACGCGCCCGGTTTCCGCCATGTCTGTAATGGATTCATCGCATGCCGGGCAGAAATCCGCCGTTACCGCCGGAATGATCGTGGTTTCGCCTTTGTAGGTGTAGGGCAGGTCGCGGGTGTCGCGGATCAGTTCCGCCGCGCCGCAAACAGGACATTTCATGTTCATAACTCCTTGAAGGACACGAACGCTACGCCGGGCATTGCGAGCCGAAGGACTTGGGACCGCAGGTCGTCATTCCGCGACTACGCTGCGCTCCGACGCGGAATCCATTGCTGATCGTTCCCATGCTCCTGTGTGGGAACGGGAAAGCGACACCGATTGCATCTATTCTTTTTCCGCCCTTCGGGCGTGTGCCTTTTTTTTGCTCGCCCAAAAAAAAGGCACCAAAAAAAAGGGCGCCCGCGTGAGCGGCGGCTGCGCCGTCCCTTCGCCTGCTCGCCGTG
>WQUH01000114.1 GCA_009782165.1 Pseudomonadota bacterium
CCCGCTCACTGTTGCCGCAGCCGCTGCCTGAGCACCTTGTGCAGGATGCCGCCCTGGCGGTAGTAGTCGATTTCCATGGCATTGTCGAGCCGCAGCCAGACCTGCGCGGTTTCGCTGCGGCCGTCGGCGCGGTCGATGCGCAGCGACACCTGTTGGCCGGGCTTCAGATCGCCGTCGATGCCGGTGAGGCTGACCGTCTCGCTGCCGTCCAGTCCCAGGGTGGCTGCATCCATCCCCTGCGGAAACTGGAGGGGCAGCACGCCCATGCCCACCAGGTTGGAGCGATGGATGCGCTCAAACGACACGGCGACCACCGCCTTGACCCCGAGGAGCAGGGTGCCCTTGGCGGCCCAGTCGCGCGAGGAGCCGGTGCCGTAGTCCTTGCCGGCAAAGATCACCAGCGGCACGCCGGCCTGCCGGTAGCGTACGGCCGCCTCGTAGATCGGCATCTCCTCGCCCTCGGGCCAGTATCTGGTCCAGCCGCCTTCCCGGTCCACCATCTGGTTGCGGATGCGGATGTTGGCAAAGGCGCCGCGCATCATCACCTCGTGGTTGCCCCGCCGCGAGCCGTAGCTGTTGAAATCCGCCGGTTGGATGCCCAGGCCCTGGAGATAGAGGCCGGCCGGGGTCTGCGGTCCGATCGAGCCGGCCGGACTGATGTGGTCGGTGGTGATCGAATCGCCGAACAGCGCCAGGATGCGGGCGCGGGCGATATCGGCGATGGGCCGGGGTTCCGGGGGCAGTTCCTGGAAAAAGGGCGGTTCGCGGATATACGAGGAGTCCGGATCCCACTGGTAGAGATGGCCGCCGCCGCCGCGCAGTTCGTTCCACTGGGCGTCGCCGGCAAAGACCGAGCCGTAGCTGGCCGCAAACAAATCGGGCGTCAGGCTTTGGCGCACCGTGGCCCGGATTTCCTCTTCGGTGGGCCACAGATCCCGGAGATAGACCGGCTGCCCCTGGGGATCGAGGCCCAGCGGTTCGCGCTCCAGGTCGATCAGCACGGTGCCGGCCAGGGCATAGGCCACCACCAGCGGCGGCGAGGCAAGGTAGTTGGCCCGGATCTGGGGATGGATGCGGGCCTCGAAGTTGCGGTTGCCGCTCAGCACCGCGGCCACCACCAGGTTGCGCTCCCTGATTTCGGCGCCGATCGCCTCGTCCAGCGGCCCGGAGTTGCCGATGCAGGTGGTGCAGCCGTAGCCGACCACATGAAACCCCAGGGCTTCGAGGTCGGGCAGCAGTCCGCTCTGTTCCAGGTAGCGGGTGACCACCCTGGAGCCGGGGGCGAGGCTGGTCTTCACCCAGGGTTTGTTCGTTAGCCCGCGCTGCCGGGCCTTGCGGGCCAGGAGTCCGGCGCCGATCATCACGTCCGGGTTGGAGGTGTTGGTGCAACTGGTGATGGCGGCAATCACCACCGCGCCGTCGGCCAGACCGGCTGTGGCCGGAGTTTGGGAGGCGGTCGCCGCAGGCTTGGCGAACTGGCGGCTGAAATCCTCCCGCACGCCGGCCAGCGGCAGCAGTTCCTGCGGCCGCCTGGGCCCGGCCAGGCTGGGCGCCGCCGAGTCGAGCGGGATGTCGTACACCACCGAATATGCGGGTTCGGCGCTGTCCGGCGTGTAGAAAAATCCCTGCTGCCGGCAGTAGCGCTCCACCAGATCGACCTGTTCGGGCGGGCGGCCGCTGGTCCGCAGATAGCGCAGGGTCTCGTCGTCGGTGGGGAAAAAGCCCATGGTGGCGCCGTATTCCGGGGCCATGTTGGCGATGGTCGCCCGGTCGGGCAGGCCCAGGTGCGCAAGTCCGGGGCCGAAGAACTCGACGAAGCGGCCGACCACGCCCTTGGCGCGCAGGAAGCGGGTGATGGTCAGCACCAGGTCGGTGGCGGTGACGCCGGGCCGCAGCTTGCCGACAAGGCGCACCCCCACCACCTCGGGGATCTGCAGGGAATAGGGCTGGCCGAGCAGAACCGCCTCGGCCTCGATGCCGCCCACGCCCCAGCCCATGACGCCCAGGCCGTTGATCATGGTGGTGTGGGAATCGGTGCCGAGCACGCTGTCCGGGTAGAGCGCGGCCTCGCCGTCCTGCGCGCCGGCGGCGACCACCGAGGCCAGGTATTCCAGGTTGACCTGGTGAACAATGCCGGCGCCGGGCGGCACCACCCGGAAATTGCCGAAGGCCTGCTGGCCCCAGTGGAACATGGTGTAGCGCTCGCGGTTGCGCGCCATTTCCAGGCCGGTGTTGATGGCCAGCGCCTCGGGGCTGCCGCAGCGGTCCACCTGGACGCTGTGGTCGATGACCAGATCCACCGGAATGAAGGGGTTGATGCTGGCCGGATCGCCGCCGTGCCGGGCCAGGGCCGAACGCATCGCCGCCAGGTCGACCAGGGCGGGGACGCCGGTGAAGTCCTGGAGGATGACGCGGGCGGGCATGAAGGGCACCGCCGCATCCGGGACCGCTCCGGGCTGCCAGGAGGCCAGGCGGTCGATATCGGTTTCGGATGCCAGCCCTCGGGGGGCGTGACGGAGCAGGTTTTCCAGCAGAATGCGCAGGGAATACGGCAGACGTTTGATTGACCCGTAGCCAAGCCGCTCCAGGGCCTGGACCGAATAGATCGTGTAGGCCGCGTCGCCGGCCTGAAGGGTTGTTTGGGGGTTGAAACGGGAGAAATCCCTGGTCGCGGTCATGGCGCATGTCTCCTGAAAAGATGAAGGGTGAATATCGCTATGTACCCGATTGGCCCGGTTCAGCACAAGCGGGAAGGCGGCCTTTGGTCCCACGGAACGCCGCCTTTTTTGCCGCGCCCCATCGCGGCGCCTTGCTGTTTTGCGCCATTTATTGTATAGTGGATAATTTGCGGCGGAGTGAAAGAGCCCTTATTTGCGAGAATATCCCATGACCAAGACGTATGCGGAAATCAACGAAAAGATAGCCTCCGGCAAGGCTGTGGTCCTGACCGCCGAAGAGGTGATCGATTATGTCGACCGGCGCGGCCTGGAGGCCGCGGCCAAGGAGGTGGACGTGGTCACCACCGCCACCTTCGGCCCGATGTGCTCCTCGGGCTGTTTCCTCAACTTCGGCCACAGCAAGCCCAGAATGCGGATCACCGAGGCCTGGATCAACGATGTGGCGGCCTACTGCGGCATCGCGGCGGTCGATGTCTACATCGGGGCGACCCAGTTGCGGTACAACGATCCGGCCAACATGTACCACCCCGGCGAGTTCCGCTACGGTGGCGGCCATGTGATCGAGGAGCTGGTGGCCGGCAAGAAGCTGCAACTCTTCGCCCTGTCCTACGGCACCGACTGCTATCCCCGCCGCGAGGTCCGCACCCTGTTCGACATCAACGACCTCAACCAGGCCATCATGGTCAACCCGCGCAACTGCTACCAGAACTACAACGTCGCGGTCAACACCTCGGACAAGCGCATCTACACCTACATGGGCATTCTCCGGGCCAAGATGCGCAACATAACCTACTGTTCGGCCGGCCAGTTGGCGCCGCTGCTCAACGACCCCCTCTACGAGACCATCGGCATCGGCACCAGCGTATGGCTGGCCGGGGCGCGGGGGCATGTCTATGCCGAGGGCACCCAGCACTGCCCGCAGGCCGAACGCGGCGACAACGACGTGCCGGTGGAGGGGGCAGGGACGCTCGCCCTGACCGGCGATATGAAGAAGATGCTGCCCGAGTTCGTGCGCGGCGCCAGTTTCAGGGGCTACGGCGCGTCGCTGGCGCTCGGGGTGGGGATCCCCATTCCCATCCTCAACCCGCAGATCCTGCGGCGGACCACGGTCCGCGACCGCGACATCATGGGCTGCGTCGTCGACTATTCGTCGGACTATCCGGAGAAGACCGGCGCGATCCTGGGCCGGTTCTCCTATGAGGAACTGCGCTCGGGCGAAGTGGAACTGATGGGCAAAACAATCCCGGTCACCTCGCTTTCCTCCTACAGCAAGGCGCTCAGGATCTGCAACCTGCTCAAGAGCGAGATCCAGGACGGCAAATTTCTGCTCTCCGAGCCCAGTCAGCGCCTGCCGCTCAACCAGGGCATGAAACCCATGAACATCACAGGGCCGGTCCGATGATCACCAAAAAAGTATCTCTCTATTTTCCCAAAACCGAGACCGACAAGCCGATCGTCTACCAGTTGGTCAAGAACTACGATCTGGTCGTCAACATTTTCCGGGCCAAGGTGACCCCGGAAGAGGAAGGCTACCTGAGCCTGGAGGTGACCGGCGACCAAGAGAACATCGACCGGGCCTTTGCCTTTCTCGCCACCTTCGACGTGGTGATCCACGCCGGCAACAAGGGACTGCACTGGGACGACAGCCGGTGCACCCACTGCGGCGCCTGCGTGGTCCATTGCCCGACCAGGGCGCTGGCCATCGCCGACCGGGCCACCCGAGCCATCGCCTTTGACGAGGATGAGTGCGTCGAGTGCCTGGCCTGCATCGCCGCCTGCCCGTTCGGCGCCTGTTCCTCGCCGTTCTGAGGCGGGCCGGGCGTCTTTGCGCCGTTGCCGATGCGCGTCTACCGCTCCTTTTCCTGGAAGGAAACCAACCTGCGGGTAGCCTGCGATGATTTCGACCTGGTGACCCGGACCGTGGTCGAGGAGCGGCGCAAGCTCGAACGCTACATCGGCCGGCACCCCGAATTTCTCACCTCCCTGGCGCCGGTTGTCCTGCTGGACGACCCGCCCGAGGCGGCCATCCGCATGGCCGCGGCCAGCGAACTGACCGGCCTCGGCCCCATGGCCGCCGTGGCCGGCACCCTGGCGCAGATGGGGGCCGAGGCAGCCATGGCCGCCGGCTGCCGGGAGGCGATCGTCGAAAACGGCGGCGACATCTTCATCCACTCCGACCGCGAGGTCACCATCGGCCTGTACGCCGGCGACAACGCCATCGGCGGCAAGCTGGCCCTGCGCATCCAGCCCGAGGCGCTGCCCATGTCCCTGTGCTCGTCCTCCTCGAAAATGGGGCACTCGCTGAGTTTCGGCCGGTGCGACCTGGCGACGGTGGCCGCCAAAGACGGCGCCTTGGCCGATGCCGCCGTCACCCTGGTCTGCAACCTGATCACCCGCGAGCGCGACATGATGCCGGTGCTGGATCGGGTCGGCGCCATTGCCGGCATCGACGGCATTCTGGCGGTCAAAAACGGCAAGGTCGCCCTGTGGGGCCGCCTGCCGGAGCTGGTCCGCAATCAGGATGCCGACGCCCGCAGCAAGATCACCCGCGACCTCCGCTCCGATTTTCA
>WQUH01000115.1 GCA_009782165.1 Pseudomonadota bacterium
AAACTTGCCGAGAACATTGTGGCTTTTGTGGACAGACTGGTCCAACTGAAGCCTTCGACCAGCAAGGGCATCTATCTCCGCGCTATTTCAGTTTCCAGCACCATGGGCCCGGGATTCAAAGTGGATCCGTTGCAGGTGCGTTCTCTTCTGAAGTAATGGACTGATGTATACCTGAGTACCGAATGTGTACTCGTTCACTATGAACCCAGGGAAGGTCAAAGACCGCAGGCACGAATGTTTAATGGCGCCCAGGCGTGGCGTCACCTGCCGAGACCAGGCCAGTGTGCAATGGTACGCTGGAGTGTGTAGTCTTCATTCCTCTTTCTGCTCTTTTTGACAGTCCCGTATACCCACCATAAGGAGGCATCAACGTTGAATCGCGATCAGAAGACCGAGATTATCAATGCGCTCAACGAGACTTTTTCCAAGGCAAAGTTTGCGGTGGTTGCCGATTACCGCGGACTCAAGGTGACGGAACTGGAGAAGCTGCGCAAGAATCTTCGGCAAAGCGATGGGCAAATTCAGGTGGCAAAAAACACCTTGCTGCGCCTGGCGGTCAAAGGGACGCCGTATGAAGGGTTGGGTGATTCCTTCAGCGGCACGACGGCAGTGGCTGTGGGGTTCAGCGAGCCGGTCGGCCCTTCCAAGGTGTTGACCAGCTTTGCCGCCGAGTTCAATGCATTTACCATTCGCAATGCCGTTCTTGACGGCAAACGGCTCAGTGCAGACGATGTGCTGGCGCTGTCCAAGTTGCCGAGCAGGGAAGAATTGCTGGGCAAACTGTTGGGGACCATGTCCGCGGTGCCGACAGGTTTTGTCCGCGTTCTGAGCGCTGTGCCGCAGAAATTGCTGTATGCGTTGACCGCAGTCAAAGAGCAAAAGGAAAATTAGAACACAAGCGCTTTCGCGCCTTATTGCCCGGAATACAAGGGTTATCCTATCAGGAGGAATGAAAATGGCTGTAACAAAGCAGGACGTGATTGATTTTATTGCTAATATGACCGTACTCGAACTCTCTGAGCTCATCAAGGAGCTGGAGGAGAAGTTCGGCGTATCCGCTGCCGCTCCGGTTGCCGTTGCCGCTGTTGCCGGTCCGGCCGAAGCCGCGGTTGTGGAAGAGAAAACCGAGTTTGATGTCATTCTGACCGGCGCCGGTGATCAGAAGATCAAAGTCATCAAGGAAGTACGCGCTATCACCGCGCTGGGACTGAAGGAAGCAAAAGATTTGGTTGAAGGCGTTCCCGCGCCGGTGAAAGAAGGTGTGAGCAAAGATGAAGCCGCCGCCATCAAAGCTCAAATCGAAAGTGCCGGCGGCACTGTAGAAATAAAATAAGTTCTTTTTGCTGTCGGGATTATTCCCGAAGGCATCAGTCAATCAGGTAACGCTATGGAGCTTTGAGCCCCGTAGCGTTCCTGTGTTTGTAGGTTTTTTCCTTTTCGGTTCAGAGTAATATTTTGATTTTCTAACGAAAATTTACTGAGATAACCAAGGCGCTGCCGGCGTTGCGCGGAATGTTTCGAGGGGACTATGAGAAGAGTACGGAAAAGTTTTGCCAAAACAAGCCAGATTATAGAGCCGCCCCACCTGATCGCTATGCAGCGGGAGTCGTACGAGCATTTTCTGCAACGGGATATTGCGCCTGAGCTGCGCCGAGATCATGGCCTGCAGGCCATATTTCAAAGCGTGTTCCCGATCACCGATTTCAACGGGCTGTGCTCGCTTGAATTCGTCCGTTATTCCTTTGGCGAGCCCAAGTACACCGTGGCTGAATGCATTGAACGGGGAATGACCTATGAGTCGCCGCTCAAGATCACGGTTCGTCTGATCACCTTTGACGTGGACGAGACCACCGGGGTGCAGTCGGTCCGCGACATTAAGGAGCAGGAGGTTTTTCTTGGCGCGCTGCCGTTGATGACCCAGGATGGCGTGTTTGTGGTCAACGGCACGGAGCGGGTGATCGTCAACCAGTTGCAGCGTTCTCCTGGTTTGTTCTACACCCATGATCACGGCAAGTCGCACGCCTCGGGGAAACGGTTGTACTCTGCCCGTATCATTCCCGTGCGCGGCTCGTGGCTTGATTTCGAGTTCGATATCAAAGATATCCTCTACGTGCGCATCGACCGCCGCCGCAAATTGCCCGTGAGCGTCCTGCTCAAAGCGCTGGGGTACAGCAACGAGGAGTTGCTCAACGAGTTCTATCACTCCGATATCATCCATCGCGATGGCGAAGAGTACTCCATCGCCTTCAACGCCATTACCTTTGCCAACCAGCGCCTGAACACCGACATCATCAGTCCGGCCGATGGCGCAATCGTTGCCAGGAAAGGCAAGAAGGTGACGAAAACCCTGGCCAAAAAGATTGAAAGCATGGGGGTTTCCGCGCTCAAGATCGAGGTGGAAGAGATCTACGGCCGTTTTTTTGCCCATGACATTGTCCATGGGCAGAACGGCGAGGTTCTCGTCAAATGCAACGACACGGTTACTCCCGCCGCGTTGCAGACCCTTGCCGATGCCGGGGTCAACTCGTTTTCGCTGTTGTTCATCGATGGCGTCAATTTCAGCGAATCGTTTCGCAAGACCTTGCTGCTGGACAAAATCAAGGACACCAACGAGGCCCTGGTGGAGATCTATCGACGTTTGCGTCCATCCAGCCCTCCGACTCAGGAAGTGGCCAAAGCCTTTTTCGACAATCTCTTCTTCAATGCGGCCACCTACGATCTGTCCGAAGTGGGTCGGTACAAGATCAACACCAAGCTGGTGATTGACACCCCCATCGAGGTCCGCACCTTGACCAAGGAAGATATTGTCAAGAGTGTCAAATACCTGGTCAGGATCAAGGATGAACTGAAAGACGGCGACGACATCGACCATCTGGGCAATCGCCGGGTCCGCACCGTCGGCGAGCTGTGCGAAAATCAGTTTCGGGTGGGCCTGGTCCGCATGGAACGGGCGATCAAGGAACGCATGACCTTGCAGGAAATCGAAACCCTGATGCCGCACGATCTGGTCAATCCCAAGCCCGTGACTTCGGCGATCAAGGAGTTTTTTGGCACCAGCCAGCTCTCGCAGTTCATGGATCAGACCAATCCGCTTTCCGAGGTGACCCATAAGCGCCGGCTGTCCGCCCTCGGTCCCGGCGGTCTTTCCCGCGAACGGGCAGGGTTCGAGGTGCGGGATGTCCATCCCACCCATTATGGCCGTATCTGCCCGGTGGAAACTCCCGAAGGACCGAACATCGGCCTGATCGTCAGCCTGGCGACCTACGCCAAGGTCAACCCGTACGGTTTCATCGAAACCCCCTACCGGTACGTGAAGGATCGGGTGGTTTCCAGCGACTACAGGTATCTCTCCGCCTTGCAGGAAGAGGAACACGTCATTGCCCCGGCCAAGGTGCCGCTGGCTGACGATCGCCTGCTCGACGAATATCTGATTGCGAGGCACGAAAGCGAGGTCGCCATGGTGCCCGCCGATGACGTGACCATGATGGATATTGCGCCGAACCAGATGGTTTCGGTGGCCGCCTCCCTGATTCCCTTTTTGGAGAACGACGACGCCAACCGCGCCCTCATGGGCTCCAACATGCAGCGCCAGGCCGTGCCGCTGCTCAAGACCAGCGCGCCCTTGGTCGGCACCGGGGTGGAAAAGTACGTGGCCCGCGATTCCGGCGCCTGTCTGCTGGCCGGCGGAGACGGGACGGTCGAGGAGGCCGATGCCAACCGGATTGTCATTCGCTACGATCAGCCCGGAGTGGACGGATTCGATACCGGCATCGCTGTCTACCGGCTGTCGAAATATAAAAAATCCAACCAGAATACCTGCTTCAACCAGAGGGCCCTGGTCTATCCGGGCGAACGGGTGACCAAAGGAACGGTCCTGGCCGACGGGCCGTCGGCCGAGGCTGGTGAGCTGGCCCTGGGCAAGAATGTCACCATCGCCTTCATGCCGTGGCGGGGATACAATTTCGAGGATTCGATCCTGGTGAACGAGCGCCTGCTCAAGGAAGACACCTTCACCTCGGTGCACATCGAAATTTTCGAGACCATGGCCAGGGACACCAAGCTGGGCAAGGAGGAGATCACGCGCGATATCCCGAACGTCGGCGAGGACGGCCTGCGCAATCTGGACGATTCCGGCATTATCCGCATCGGCGCCGAGGTTCGGGCCGGCGACATGCTGGTCGGCAAGGTCACGCCCAAGGGGGAAAGCATGCTCTCGCCTGAAGAGAAGCTGCTCCGGGCGATTTTTGGCGAGAAGGCGGGCGATGTCAAGGATTCCTCGTTGCGGGTGCCTCCGGGCATCGAAGGGGTGGTGATCGATGCCAAGGTCTTTTCCCGCAAAGGGGTCGACAAGGATGAGCGCACCCTGATGATCGAGGAAATGGAGATCGATCGCCTGAACCGCGACATGGAAGACGAACTCAAGAGCCTGAAGAAAGGGGTGCGCAAGGCCCTGGCCGACCTGCTTGAAGGACGGACGGCCAAAAGCGATATTAAAGACAGGAAGGGCAAGGTCATCCTCAAGCTGGGCAAGCAACTGACCGGCAAGATTCTCGATCAGGTCAACTTTGCCGCGCTGCGCGACCTGGATTTTACGGAAAAGGCCAAATATACGGAAGAAATCGAAGCGATTTTCCACCGCTACACCAGTCAGTCGACCATTGTTCGCAGCCGCTATCAGGGCATTGTCGAACGGATGGAAAAAGGCGACGATTTGCCGCCCGGCGTGGTCAAGATGGTGAAAATCTATGTGGCGACCAAGCGCAAGCTGGCGGTGGGCGATAAGATGGCCGGTCGCCACGGCAACAAAGGCGTGGTTTCCCGCCTGCTTCCCGAAGAGGATATGCCGTTTTTCGCCGACGGGACCACGGTCGATCTGGTGCTGAATCCCCTGGGCGTTCCCTCACGTATGAATGTCGGTCAGGTGCTCGAATGCCATCTCGGCTATGCCGCCAAAAGGCTTGGCGAGCAACTGTCGGCCATTGCCCGGCAGCAGGAGATCGAACGGTTGAAGCAACGCTTGCAGAGCCTCTATTCACCGGCCGAGTATGCGCAGTTGACCGATGGGCTCACCGACGATGCGCTGCTGGACTTCATGAGGAAATACAGTCATGGCCTCCATGTCGCCACGCCGGTGTTTGACGGGGCGTCCGAGTCGGAGATCCGGCAGTTGCTGGTCACCTCCGGCGTTGACGAGATCGGGCAGACGACCCTGTACGACGGCCTGACCGGAGAGCCGTTCGACAATCAGGTTACGGTCGGCGTCATGTACATGCTCAAGCTCCACCACCTGGTGGACAACAAGATCCATGCCCGTTCCACCGGCCCCTATTCCCTGGTCACGCAGCAACCGCTGGGCGGCAAGGCGCAGTTCGGCGGTCAGCGGCTGGGCGAGATGGAGGTTTGGGCCATGGAAGCCTATGGCGCGGCGTATACCTTGAAAGAGTTTCTCACCGTCAAATCCGACGATGTCGAGGGCCGGACAACGATGTACGAGAAGATCGTCAAAGGGAACAATTTCCTCGAGACCGGCTTGCCCGAATCCTTTCATGTACTGGTCAAGGAGTTGAAAGGACTCTGCCTGGACATCGAGCTGCAGGAATAGTCAGCAGCGTCCGGGAGCCATCGCAGACGCGATTGGCAAAAAATAGGCGTTTTTCAGCCGTGCAACACGGATGATGTGAAATATACAGAGGTGAAACGTGGAAGAACTGTTCAGCTTCTTTGCAAAACCAAAAGGCCCGGTCAGCTTCAACAAGGTGAAGATTTCTCTGGCTTCGCCGGAAAAGATCAGGGAGTGGTCGCATGGCGAGGTCAAAAAACCGGAAACCATCAACTATCGAACCTTCAAGCCGGAACGCGACGGTCTGTTCTGCGCCAAGATCTTCGGGCCGGTCAAGGATTACGAGTGCAATTGCGGCAAATACAAGCGGATGAAACACCGCGGCGTGGTCTGCGAGAAGTGTGGTGTTGAGGTTATCCAATCCAAGGTGCGCCGCGAGCGGCTGGGGCACATCGAACTGGCCGCGCCGGTGGCCCACATCTGGTTCCTCAAGAGTCTGCCTTCCAAGATCGGCGCCATCCTCGACATGACCTTGAAGCAGTTGGAGCGGATCCTGTATTTCGAATCCTATGCCGTGGTCACATCCCAAACCGATGCGCTGCCGGTCGGCACCCTGCTCAACGAGGATCAATACCGGACCGCCCTGGAAGAACATCCGGGACTGTTCCGGGTCGGGATCGGCGCCGAGGCGATTCAGGAAATGCTGATGGCGCTCGATCTGAAGGCCCTGTCCGAGCGGTTGCGCAAAGAAATGAAGGAGACCGGTTCGGCCACCAAGCGGACCAAATACGGCAAACGGCTCAATGTGGTCGAGGCTTTCCGCGATTCCGGCAATCGTCCCGAATGGATGATTCTTGAAGTCATCCCGGTCCTGCCGCCCGATCTGCGCCCGCTGGTGCCCCTGGAAGGAGGGCGGTTCGCCACCTCGGACCTGAACGATCTCTACCGCCGGGTGATCAACCGCAACAATCGGCTCAAACGACTGCTGGAACTCGATGCGCCCGACATCATCATCCGCAACGAGAAGCGCATGCTGCAAGAGGCGGTGGATGTGCTCTTCGACAACGGCCGGCGCGGCCGGACCATCACCGGGCCGAATAAACGGCCGCTGAAGTCGTTGTCCGATATGCTCAAGGGCAAGCAGGGCCGATTCCGGCAGAATCTGCTCGGCAAGCGGGTCGATTATTCCGGTCGTTCGGTGATTGTGGTTGGTCCGCACCTGCGGCTGCACCAGTGCGGCTTGCCCAAAAAAATGGCCCTGGAGCTGTTCAAGCCGTTCATCTACAACCGACTTGAACGGAAAGGGTATGTCACCACCATCAAAAGCGCCCGGAAAATGGTGGAAAAGGGCACCAAGGAAGTGTGGGATGTCCTGGATGACATCGTGCAGGAATACCCGGTCATTCTCAACCGGGCCCCGACTCTGCACCGCTTGGGCATGCAGGCGTTTGAAGTCGTGCTGATCGAAGGGAAGGCGATCCAGTTGCATCCGCTCGTCTGCGCGGCATTCAACGCGGACTTTGACGGCGACCAGATGGCCGTGCATGTTCCCCTGTCGGTGGAAGCCCAGGTCGAGGCCAGGGTGCTGATGATGTCGACCAACAACATCCTTTCGCCGGCCAACGGCGGGCCGGTCATCATTCCCAGCCAGGATATCGTCCTGGGCTTGTACTATATGACCCGCGAACGGGTAGGCGTGCCGGGCGAAGGGGCGGTTTTCGGCTCGCCGGCCGAGGCGCGGGTCGCCTTCGACCACGGCGCGGTCCACATGCAGGCCAGGGTCAAGGCGCGCATCAAGGGGGCCCTGGTCGACACCACCATCGGTCGCATCCTCGTGGGTGACCTGCTGCCGCCGATGGTGCCCTTTTCGCTGGTCAACAAGGAGTTGTCGAAAAAGGAACTGGCCTTTCTCATCGACTATGCCTACCGCCACGGCGGTACCAAGGAAACGGTCGTCCTGGCCGACCGGCTCAAGGATCTGGGCTATGAGCACGCCACCCGGGCCGGTATTTCCATCTGCATCAACGACATGAAGATTCCGGTCAGAAAGGAGGAGTTTGTCGAGGATGCCGAAAGAGAGGCGGCCGATGTTGACCAGCAGTATTCGGACGGCTTGATTACCGACGGTGAAAAATATAATAAAAACATTGATATATGGTCAAAGGTCACCGACAAGATCACCAAGGAAATGATGGATGAGATGGCGGTGGAGTACAGGCCCGACGCATCCGGCAAGATCCGGGAGATCAAGAGTTTCAACCCGGTGTTCATCATGGCCGATTCCGGGGCGCGCGGTTCGAAGGACCAGATCCGTCAGTTGGCGGGTATGCGGGGCCTCATGGCCAAGCCCTCCGGCGAAATCATTGAAACACCGATCAAGGCCAATTTCCGCGAGGGACTCAGCGTGCTGGAGTATTTCATCTCGACGCACGGCGCCCGCAAAGGCTTGGCGGACACAGCGCTGAAAACCGCGAACTCGGGGTATCTGACCAGGCGCTTGGTCGATGTTGCCCAGGATTCCACCATTGTCATGAAGGACTGCGGCACCATGCGCGGCACCCTGGCTGAACCGCTGATCGAGGGCGGCGAGGTGATCGTCCGGATCGGCGAGCGTATCCTGGGCCGCGTGGCCCTGGAAGATGTGGTGGACCCGCACACCGGCGAAGTCCTGGTCGGCATGGACGAGGAAATCACCGAGGATAAGGTCGAGGCGATCGAGGCCGCGGGCATCGACCGGGTGCATATCCGTTCGGTGCTGACCTGCGAGGCCAAGCGCGGCATCTGCGCCATGTGCTACGGCCGCGACCTGGGGCGTGGGCACATGGTCAATATCGGCGAGGCGGTCGGCATCATCGCGGCCCAGTCGATCGGCGAGCCCGGCACCCAGTTGACCATGCGGACCTTCCATATCGGCGGCACCGCCCGCGGCGCAGTGGAACAGGCTGAAGTCAGAACCCAGCGCGGCGGCCGGATCCGGTACAAGAATCTTCATTCGGTCGCCAACAGTGAAGGTTTTGAGGTGGTGATGAACCGCAACGCCGAGATCACGATTTTAGACGATCTTGGCGTCGACCGTGAGCGTTTTCCCGTTCCCTATGGCGCGACCCTGCGGATCAGCGAGGACACGGTGGTCGATCCGGGCACGGTCATCGCCGACTGGGATGCTTTTTCCATCCCGATTGTTGCCGAGGTTGGCGGCAAGGTCAAGTACGGCGACGTGGTGGAAGGCGACAGCATGCAGGAGCGCGTTGACCAGATCACCGGCAAGGCCAGCAAGGTGATTTCCCCGGCGAGCTCGACCAAGCAGCAGATGAACCCGCGCATCTCCATCAAGGACGACCGCGGCCGAACCCTGAAACTGCCGGACGGCGAACAGGCCGCCCGCTATCCGCTCCCCGTGGGATCGATCATTACGGTCAATGAGCACGATGCCATTTCCGCCGGTACCGTCATTGCCAAAATTCCGCGCGAGACGACCAAGACAAAAGACATCACGGGTGGTTTGCCCCGCGTCGCCGAGTTGTTCGAGGTCCGGAAACCGAAGGAGCAGGCCATCATCACCGAGATCGACGGGCGGGTCAGCTTCGGCAAGGATTTGAAAGGCAAGCGGCGGGTGATCGTGACGCCTGAGATCGGCGAGCCCAAGGAATATCTGATCCCCAAATCCAAACATATCACGGTGCATGAAAACGACCGCGTCGAGGCCGGCGACCCGCTGATGGAGGGCAACCGGCTGCCGAACGATATCCTGCGGGTCAAGGGCGCTGAGGCCCTGGCGCGCTTCCTGGTCAACGAGATCCAGGAGGTCTACAGGCTGCAGGGCGTCAAGATCAATGACAAGCACATTGAAACCATTGTGCGGCAGATGCTCAAGCGGGTCCGCATCACCGACGCCGGCGATTCCCGATTCATGCTGGACCAGCAGGTGGAGTGGTGGAAATTCCAGGAGGAAAACGAGCGGCTGCTGCAGGACGGCGTACAGCCGGCGTCCGCGGAACCGCTGCTCCTCGGGGTGACCAAGGCCTCGCTGTCGACGGATTCGTTCATCTCCGCGGCCTCGTTCCAGGAAACGACCAAGGTGTTGACCAATGCGGCCATGGCCGGCAAGGTCGACGATCTTTCCGGGCTCAAAGAAAACGTCATCATGGGACGGTTGATTTCAGCAGGGACCGGATTGAAGCGGTATCGGTTTCATCGCGAAGCTGAACAAAGATAAAACTTGACCTTTACGGGTTGTTCGATTATTAATTTCCGTTTTCGTGTCCGCGCTTTTCGAAAAAGTGCGGCCTGATTGTATTTTTTAAAGGAGCTGCCTGGGATGCCCACGATCAATCAACTTGTCAGGAATAGACGAAAAAAGATAACCAAGCGGACGAACACGCCTGCCTTGCAGAGTTGTCCGCAGAAACGCGGCGTTTGTGTCCGTGTCTATACGACAACCCCCAAGAAGCCCAACTCGGCTTTGAGAAAAGTTGCCAGGGTACGTCTGACAAATGGAATCGAGGTGACGTCCTATATCCCCGGTATCGGACACAATCTGCAGGAGCACTCGGTGGTGCTCATCCGCGGCGGTCGCGTCAAAGACCTTCCAGGCGTACGGTATCACATCATCCGCGGCACCTTGGATACGCTTGGAGTGAACGACAGGAAGCAGGGACGCTCGAAATATGGGGCCAAACGCCCGAAGTGATGTTTTGACTAGATGCTGAACGAGTGAAGATATGCCTAGAAAAAAAATGTTGGACAGGCGGCCGATTGCTCCGGACCCAAAGTACAATTCCGTTTTGGTGGCAAAATTTACCAATGGCCTGATGGTTGCCGGCAAAAAGACCGTGGCGCGGCGTCTGTTTTATGATGCCATGGGGATCATCGACGGCAAGATCGCGGACCAGGAGCCATTGACGGTTTTCGAGGAGGCCATGGAGAATGTGCGGCCTCGGGTCGAGGTGAAGAGCCGGCGGGTGGGCGGCGCCACGTATCAGGTGCCGGTCGAGGTGCGTCCCGAGCGTCGCAATGCCTTGGCGATCCGCTGGATCATCAACTTCGCCAAGGGCCGCTCCGGTCAGACCATGTCGGAGAAGCTGGCGGCTGAACTGCTCGACGCCTACAACAATCGCGGCGCTTCGGTGAAGAAAAAAGACGATACCCACAAGATGGCCGAGGCGAACAAGGCGTTCGCGCATTACCGCTGGTAGGGCGCGGCTGTCCTGCGGGCTGCGAGAAGTTGATTGACAGCTTGCGAGAATTGATATAAAAACAGCGACATTTTTCTTGGGACAGGGCCGGAGGAATGTTCTAACATCGGTGGAAAACAGTCGTGGCAGGTGTCGAACCATTATCCCATGTGCGCAATATCGGCATCATGGCGCATATCGATGCGGGAAAGACGACCACCACCGAGCGTATCTTATACTACACAGGCCGGTCGCATAAGATCGGCGAGGTTCATGACGGCACCGCGGTCATGGACTGGATGGAGCAGGAGCAGGAGCGTGGCATTACCATCACTTCGGCGGCCACGACCTGCAGATGGAAAGAGTGCCAGATCAACATCATCGATACGCCCGGTCATGTTGATTTCACCATCGAGGTTGAACGCTGTCTGCGGGTTCTTGATGGTGCGATAGCGATATTCTGTGCCGTCGGCGGGGTTGAGCCGCAATCTGAGACGGTGTGGCGGCAAGCGGATCATTATCGGATTCCGAGGATTGCGTTTGTCAACAAGATGGATCGAATCGGGGCATCGTTTACCAGATGCCTTGAGGAAATCGAAACCCGGCTTGGGGCTTCGCCCGTAGCGATTGCGCTTCCAGTCGGCAGTGAGGACACCTTTTCGGGCGTTATCGATCTGATCGAGCGGAAGATGCTCCGATTTGACGAAAGTTCGATGGGGCAGGTTGTCCTGGAAGATGTCATTCCAGAGTCGTTATCAGGAGAATCATCGGCCGCCAGAATGGCCCTCCTCGAGAAGTTGGCCGACTTCGATGAGGAGGTCATGGAAAAATATGTAACCGATCAAGAGATCGCTCCCGGTGAAATCAGGGCAGCCTTGCGCAAAGCGACGCTTGCCTTGAATCTCGTGCCGGTGTTGTGTGGATCGGCGTTCAAAAACAAGGGAATTCAACCCCTGTTGGATGCCATTGCACAGTATCTGCCGTCACCCGTTGATGTTCCCCCGGTCGAGGGGACGGATAAGGACGGTGCGCCGCTTATCCGCAAGCCTGAGAGGAGCGAAAGTTTTTGCGGTTTGGTTTTCAAGCTGCAAACAGATCCGTACGTGGGGAACCTTGCCTTTATTCGCGTGTACTCCGGCGCCGTCAAGCTGGGGAGCAAGGTGCTGAACCCGCGGAAAATGAAAACGGAGAAGATCTCGAAACTGCTGAAACTGCACGCGAACAAGCGTGAAGAGGTCGAGACCATCGGTGTCGGCGATATTGGCGCGATTGTCGGGTTGAAATTCACCCGAACAGGCGACACCCTTTGTAGTCTTGATGATTTTGTGGTCCTGGAGGCCATTCAGTTTCCCGAACCGGTCATTGGCATTGCCATTGAACCAAAGACCAAGGCGGACGAGAAGCTGCTTGCCGAGAGCCTGGAAAAAATCGCGCAAGAGGATCCGAGTTTCAAGATCGCGGTCAGCGAAGAGACCGGCCAGACAATTATTTCCGGCATGGGCGAGTTGCACCTGGAAATCATTGTCGAGCGCCTGGTGCGAGAGTTTCGGGTTGCGGCCAATATCGGCAAACCGCAGGTTTCCTACCGGGAAACGATCGCCAAAACCTGTTCCGCTGAGGCGCGGTTTGAAACCCAGGGAAGCGGCAAGGACCAGTACGGGCATGTGAAGATCGAGCTTGTTCCGGGCGAAAAAGGAAGCGGCCGGCGGTTTGAAAGCCAGGTCAATGCCCAACAGATTCCGCCGGAATTTGTCGAGGCAGTGAAAAAAGGTGTGCTGGACAGCATGGATTCCGGTCCTCTGATCGGCTATCCGATGCTTGACGTGGTGGCCAGGTTGATCGACGGCTCCTACGACGAGGAAAAATCGACAGAGATGGCCTTCGGCGTGGCCGCAACCATGGCATGCCGCAAGGCGGCGGCTGCGGGTGATCCGATACTGCTTGAACCGATCATGGATTTGCAGGTGATCACGCCGGATGAGTATCTCGGCGACGTGATGAACGATCTGCACAAAAAAGGGGCGCAGGTCCAGGGGG
>WQUH01000116.1 GCA_009782165.1 Pseudomonadota bacterium
TTTCTGGGCGGCATTGGCTGAGGACGAAGCAGCGCCGTTCTGGTGGTCGGTCGCGTTTTTCAGATGGGAGGCGAACAGCCCTTCGTGGTTGGCGCTGTTCGATGCCGTTGACTGGGGAGCGGAAGACAGGAGGTCGGCAGGTGCGATTGCAAGTGCTGGCATAGGCGTTATCGGGTGTCTGTGAGGGAAAAGGTGGTGGTCAGTTTGGCCGCCTTTTCCCGATCCATGTTGTTGAGTATCCGGGCCGTGGCCTTGGTTTTCATTTTGCCCAGAATGGCAACCGCCAAGGCTTGATCCACAGTGCTCAAAACCGTGGCGGCCTTGTCGGCGCTCATCTTTTCGTACGTCTTGGCGAGTTCGCCAATCCGTTTCTGCTCCTCGGCGCTCTTCTGTTCGAGGAGTTTTTCAACCCGAACCCGGAGTTGGTCGAGCTGTTCGATTTTCTTATCGACCTCGGCCGCCAATCTCTTTAGTTCATTTTGCTTGCTCTCCAGCTCTTCGCGTTCACGGGCCAGAGGCGAGCCGCCGACCTGGAGCCGCTCCATGATCCGGCGTTCCTCCACCGAGCCGTAGGGCTGATCCTGGGAGGTCTGGGCTGCCTGGGTTTTCTGGTCGCCATCTTCGGCAAACGCCGGCCAGACGGCGGAAAAGAGCATCAGACCGACCAGCAGCACGGATGTGGTTTTTTTCGATGGGTATGCGTTCATGGGAGGCTCCGGACTCTGTTGCGGGCGACGCCTGAGCGGGCAGGCGCTAAAGGGGTTTGCGTTCGTGGGACAGCACGGCGATCTCATCGAGCATGGTCATCTCTTTTTTCTCCAGGAACCTGGCATAGGCGGCATTTTGCTGATCCCGCACCTTTTCGATGATTTTTCGGTCTTTGCTTCTTTTCACCAGCATCTGCCGCCGTTGGGCCACCTGCTGCTGCTGTTCGATCAATTTGGTCCGCTGCGCCTCGAGTTCGTTCCGCACCAGATCGATCCGGGTATCGAACAGCCGCAGCCGGTCGACCGTGGTTCCCTGCTCCTGGTCCTGTTGCAGGTCGGCGTACAGGCCGGTCAGTTCCTTTTCGGTCTGTTGCAGCATTTTCTGAAGCCGCGCCTCGATTTCCATGGCCTGGGCCAGGGTCTGCCGCGCCGAATCTTCAAGTTGGCGGCGGTACTTGAGCACCGCATGCATGGTGAACGGCTTCACTCGTCGCTGTCCTCAGCCTCGAGCCGATCGCCTTTTCTGCGGTCGAAGCCCGGCCGTCCCGCCCGCCTGCGGTCGGCGGCCTGACGGTCGCTGACCAGATCCCCCAGGGCGGCGACGGATTCCTCAAAGGTGGAGGATTCGTCGTAGCTCTGAATCAGAAAGCTGTTGATGGCATCGATGCGTGAGACGGCGTAGTCGATCTTTTTGTTGCTGCCGGCGGCATAGGCGCCGATGTTGATCAGATCCTCCGATTCCTGGTACACGGCAAGGACGCTGCGGAGCTTGCCCGCCAGCTTGCGGTGCCGCTGACTGGTGATGTCGCGCATCACCCGGCTGGTGGAGAGCATCACGTCGATGGCCGGGTAGTGGTTTTTGGCGGCAATGGCGCGGGACAGGACAATGTGGCCGTCCAGGATCGAGCGGACCGAATCGGCGACCGGCTCGGTCAGGTCGTCGCCGTCGACCAGCACGGTGTACAGCCCGGTGATCGAGCCCTGATCCTGAAAGTTGCCGGCCCGCTCCAGCAGCTTGGGCAGGGTGGCGAACACGCTCGGGGTATAGCCCTTGGTGGTCGGCGGCTCGCCGATGGACAGGCCGATCTCGCGCATGGCCATGGCAAAGCGGGTGATCGAGTCCATCATCAGGAGCACGTCCTTGCCCTGCTGGCAGAAATATTCGGCGATGGCGGTGGCGACAAAGGCGCCGCGCATGCGGAGCAGCGGCGACTGATCCGAGGTGACGGCCACAATCACCGAATGGGCCAGTCCCTCCGGCCCCAGATCGCGGTCGATGAACTCCTTCACCTCGCGGCCGCGCTCGCCGATCAGGGCAATGACATTGACATCGGCCTTGGCGAATTTGGCCATCATCCCCAGCAGCACGCTTTTGCCCACCCCGGAGCCGGCCATGATCCCCATGCGCTGACCGATGCCGCAGGTGAGCAGGCCGTTGATCGCCCGGATGCCGAGGTCGAGCGGCTTGGTGATGGCGTCGCGCCGCATCGGATCGGGGGGCAGGGAGTAGAGCGGTTTTTCCTGCGGCAGATAGATGGGCGGGCCCTGGTCGAGGGGCGCGCCCATGCCGTCGAGCACCCGACCCAAGAGGGCGTCGCCGACCCCGATGGTCGCCTGGCCCTTCCTGACCCGGATGCGGCTGCCCGGTCCCAGACCGCGCAGCTCGCCCAGGGGCATCAGCAGGGCCCGGTTGTTGCTGTAGCCGACGATCTCGGCCGGAACAGTGGCCGCGCCCTCTTCGAGCGGCGCAATCTCGCACAGGGAGCCGATGGAGGAACGCGGACACGAACCCTCGACCACCAGGCCGACGATGCGATGCACCTTGCCGTAGGTCGTGATGGGAGAAAAGGCGCTGAGCTGGTCAACAAGAAAGGTCATCGGTTGCAGGCGTCGGGGCCGGAAAAATGGGGAGCAAGGCTGCTGACTGCGGCAGCGGGCCGTACCTGTTCTTCGGACGATTTTTTTGTATTTCTATTCAACCACCGGATCGGAGGTCATCGCCGGTTCATTGTCCGGGGGTGCAATCAAAAAAGGCTGCTCGGCGAGGAATTCCCTGGTGCTGTCCAGTTGCTGTTCGATGGTGGCATCCACGGTACAGGTCGCCGACTCCAGCAGGCAGCCGCCCCTGGTCATGCCGGGGTCGGTCTTGAAGACCAGGCGCTCGAGGCCGCGGGTGGCGGCAACCAGGTCGGGCACCCTGGCCTCGGCCACGGCAAGGTCGTCGGGATGCAGGGTCACATGGTATTCCTCGCTCTCGATGGCCTGATCCAGGGCCGCTTCCAGGGTGGCGGCGATGATGTTGCGCGGCGCGGTCAGCTCGCGGCGCAGGATCTTTTCGCAGAGCTGGATGAGCAGGTTGACCAGTTGGCCCCGGTTGCGCTGAAACATGGTCTTGCGCTGGTCGTCAATCTTTTGACAGCCGGTGGTGAAGGCCGCGACCGCCAGCCGCAGTTCCTGTTCGAACTGGGCGGACAGGTCGGCCATGCCGCGGTTGTAGGCCTCCTGCCGGATTGCCGCCAGATCGATGGCGGGCGCGGGTTCCGGTGCGGGTTTCGGCGCGGGCGCGGGTGTCGGCGTCGATTCGAAGACAGGCTCCGGCGGATGGTCGAATGCCGGGGTATCCTGGCCAATCGGCTCGCCGGGGACGAGGGTTTCGGCCGGGGCCGGCGCTTCCGCTCCGGCAGGCGGAATGGCGCGGCGGACCAGGGGGGTGGGGACGAACAGGGGATCCTGGCGGAAAACCTTAGACGAACTCATCGCCGCCACCCTTGTCGCTCAGCACCAGCTTGCCCTCTGCCTCGAGTTTCATGGCGATCCTGACAATGGTCTGCTGCATGGCCTCGACCTCGGACAGCCGCACCGGGCCCATGGCATCGAGGTCGTCCTTGATCATCTCCGCGGCGCGGGACGACATGTTGGCAAAGAGCTTGGCCTTGATCTCGTCGGAGGCGGTCTTCAGGGCCAGGGTCAGGGAGTCGTTGTTGATCTCGCGCAGGATCATCTGGATCGAGCGGCCATCCAGGTCGCAGAGATCCTCGAAGGTGAACATCATCTTGCGGATCTCCTCGACCATGCCCGGATCGACCTGTTCGAGGTCGTCCAGAATATCGGCGTCGAGGTTGTCGCTCATGCTGTCGAGGATCTCGACCACCTTCTGCAGGCCGCCGACCTTGCGCTGATCATGGGCGCCGACCACGATGCCGATCTCCTTGCTTAAGGCCTCCTCGATCCGGTCGATCACCGCCGGCGAGACCTTGTCCAGGGTGGCGATGCGGTGGATGACATCGGCCCGCTGGTCGTCGGGCAGGCTGGCGATGATCGCGCCGGCGTGCTCGGTGGCCTGGGTCGAGAGCACCAGGGCCAGGGTCTGGGGGTGTTCGCGTTCCAGCAGTTCGGCCACCATGGCGGGATGCATCTTGGCGATGGTTTCCAGGGGCCGGGTTTCGGTGCCGGTGATGAACTGGCGCATCAGGTTGAGCTCCCGGTCCTTGCTGCCGGAGCCGGCGATCAGCTTTTTGGCGAACTCCTGGCCCTTGACCACCAGGCCGGCCTGGCTTTCGGCGGACAACTCGAACTCCTCCAGCACCCGCGTCCTGATCTCGTCGGGGATATGGTCGATGTCCGCCATGCAGCGGGTGACCTTGAAGATCTCTTCGTCGGTCAGCTCCCGCATCACTCTGGTCGCCGTGTCCTCGCCGAGACAAATCAGCAGGATCGCCGCCTTTTTCAGTCCTGTCAGTCTATCTGCCGCTGTCATGCGTCCTGTCGGTTAGGTAAAAGTGAGCCAACGATGCGATACAATACAAAAAATTCGCAAGCCGGGAGAACGCGGTCAGCGCGCTCAACCCTGCTCGTGGATCCAGCCCTTGAGCACATGGGCGCTGAACACCGGATCGTGCTCCACCCCCCGCTTGACCTTTTCCAGGGCATCGGGCGGCGGCGATTCCATGGCCGTCCGGTAGGCCGCGCCGCCCACCAAAACGCTTGTCGACCCCGGCGCCGCACCGGTGGCCGCATCCCTGCCCTGGGCCGCGCCCGTCTGTTTCGCGGTCTGGTGCTGCTGGGCCATGTCGCGGCTCAAGGTCTTCAACAGCGGCCGGATCAGGGCAAAGTAGAGCAGCAGGCCGGCCAGGACGATGAGGCCGTAGCGGATGAACGGGATGTACGGATACAGCCGGTTGCCGGTTCCCTCTTCGCCGGCGGCTGCCTCGGCCGCGCCGAGGAAGGGCATGGAGGTGACCTCGATCTTGTCGCCGCGGGCCTGATCCAGACCCAGGGCCGAGGCCACCATGGTTTCCAGGGACTTGAGTTCGGCGGGCGTGCGGGGTTCGGTCCGGGCGGCCTCCTTGTCTTTGGCCGGGATGGTCTTGTCGGCCACCAGCACCGAAACCGACAGCTTGCTCACCGTGCCCACCGGGCGCACCGTTTTCGAGACCACCTTGCTGATTTCGTAGTTGGTGGTCCGCTGCGACCGGCTGACCGGCGGCGTGGCGGCGGCGCTCTGCATGGCGTTGCCTTCCAGGTTCGACTGGACGCCGGGGACGCCGCCGACAATGTCCGAGCCCGATTTGTCCTCGTGGATCTGCTCGCTGCGGATGACCGGTTCTTCCGGGTCAAAGGTTTCCTCGGTCTTTTCGGTCTTGGCGAAATCGAGGGTGGCGCTGACCCGCACCATGGCGTTCTTGGCGCCGAGCGACTTGTCGAGCAGGGCCTGGGCCCGGTCTTCGAGCCGCTGCTCCACCTGGGTCTGGAACTCCAGCATGTCGGGGGACAGGCCGGCCATCGTTTTTTCGCCCAGCCGCGAGAGCACGTTGCCGTTCTGGTCGATGACCGTGACCCGCTGGGGAGCCAGGCCTTCGATGGAACTGGACACCAGGTGGACGATGCCTTCGATCTGGGGCTCGCTCAGGCGCTTGCCCGGCGCGAGCTTGATGATGACCGAGGCCGTGGCCGGTTGCTGCTGGTCTTTGAACAGCCGTTTTTCCGGCAGGGCCAGATGGACCCGCGCCGATTCCACCGGGCCGAGCGAGGCGATGGTCCGGGACAGTTCGCCTTGCAGCGCCCGGGAATAGTTGACCTTCTGGGTAAAATCGGTCAGGGCGAAGGACTGTTTGTCGAAGATCTCAAAACCGACGCCGCCGCCCTGGGGCAAGCCGAGCGAGGCCAGGCTCAGGCGGCTCTCATGGATGTTTTTCACCGGGATGAGCACGTTGTGGCCGCTGTTGTCCAACTGATAGGGGATGTTCTGGCCCTTGAGCCAGGTGATCACGGCCGAGGCGTCGGAGTCGGTGAGATTGCCGTACAGCAACTGATAATCCGCGGTGCGCGCCTGGACGATGATCAGCACAAACAAACCCATGGTCAGGGCGGTCACGGCTGCCAGGGCTATTTTCCGGGGCAGGGGCCAGGCGGCGATGGCCGAGGTCAGGGCCTGCCAGCCGCTTTTCAGTTTTGAGGTCGCCGAGGCGTCTGTTGTCTGTTCAGCCATAATGGTGCTCGCTCGCGTTGATTATTTGCCGGTATGGACAGGGCGCGCCGCATGATGCCGCCGCGCGCTCACACCTGCATCCGCATGATTTCCTGATAGGCTTCGATCGCCTTGTTGCGCACCTGCACGGCGAAACGGAGGGAAATATCCGCCTTTTCGATGGCGATCATGGCCTCGTGCAGATTCTTCTCGCCGCCGCCGTGCAACTGCTGCATGGCCAGGTCGGCATTGCGCTGCTGCTGGTCGGTGTTGGTCATCATGGCCCCGATGATGTCGCTGAAGGTGGTTTCCGCCTGGCGGGCCTGCGAGACCGCCGGGGCGGCCAGGGTGACCGGAGGGGTGATGCCGTGAATCGTTTCCATTGATTAACTCCCTATTTCCAGGGCTTTCATGGCCATACGCTTGGCCGATTTGATCGTGGTGGTGTTGGCCTCGTAGGAACGGGTGGCGGACATCATGTCCACCATCTCCTTGAACACGCTGACATTGGGCAGGGCCACATAGCCGTCCGGCCGGGCGTCCGGGTGCGAGGGATCGTAGATGAGCTGGGGCGGGCTGGGGTCTTCGACGATCCTGGCGACCTTGACGCCTTCGGCCTGCCGCTGGTCCTGCATCGAGGCGGCGAGCTGCCGCTGGAACGGCATCTGTTCCGTCTGAAAGACCACGGATTTTTTCTTGTAGGGTCCGCCCTCGGGGGTCGAGGTGGTTTCGGCGTTGGCCAGATTGGAGCTGATGGTGTTCAGCCGCGTGGTCTGCGCCTTTAATCCCGAGGCGGCGATGTCGAAGGTGGTGAAGATATCCATGCCAGACTCCTGTCCCGATATTGGGGTGATAGGCTGTTTAAGCAAATTATGCGCCACTATTGACGGCGTATTTGAGCATCGACAATTTTTTGTTGAGCATGGTGACCGCGGTCTCATACAGGATCTCGTTCTGCGAGAGTTTGATCATCTCCTGGTCAACGCTCACCGTGTTTCTGTCGCCGAGCCCGGCGGTGTCCCTGGTGGCGGTGATGGTCCCGCTGACCTGCTCGATCCCGGCCGGCGGCAGGGGGATATGGCCCGGCTGGGTTGCCACCGGCCGCAGGTCGCTGCTGGCCATGGCGCTGCGCAGTTGCTCCTCGAAGTGGAAGGACTTTGCCGCATATCCCGGCGTTTCGGCGTTGGCGATATTGGAGCCGATGACTTCCTGGTTCTTGGAGCGGAGATCGAGCACCTTCTGCAAGAGCCGCATGGTGGTGTCGAACTGTTGGATGTCAGGCATGGAGGTTCTCCGTTGGTTGGTGGTGCAGGCCGCCGGTTGCCGCGTGGCCGGCCTCACCGGGTATCGAGTTCGAGCAGCGCCGCTTCGTCGCGGGCCACCTTGGTCCAAAAGGGGTCTGTGCCTTTCTCGGCCAGATCCTTGAACAACTTAAGCGCCTGGGGCCTGTTGTTTTGCCGCTGGGCGATCTGGGCCAGGCGAAAACGGGCCTGTTCGCTGCCGTGCTGGTTGCGCTCGGCAAGTCGCTGGAACAGGGGCAGGGCGCGGTCGTTCTGGTCGAGGCGAAAATACGATTCAGCCAGGGGCAGCAGCATCCCCTGCTGGGCCAGCAGATCCTGAAGCTCCGGCGGCGACAGGGTCTCGACCACCTTGTTCCAGGCCTGCTGATCGAAGTAGATCCGGCCTTTCAACAACTCCATTTCCCGCAGGTTCGGGCTGGCGGCGTCGGTCATCAGGGCCAGGGCCTTGTCTGACTGGCCGCTGTTGTACAGGGCCAGCACCTTGGCGGCGAAAACCGCCGGCCGGTCGGCGCCCTTCGGATAGCGGGTCAGATACCGGTTGACGTATTCCTCCACCTGCAGGTAGTGGCCGGAGGCGGACAAGGATCGGATCAGGGGCAGATAGATTTTCTCCTGCTCGCTCTCGGTGGAAATGTCGAACAGGTACTGATAGATCTCCGCCGTTTGCTCTGCCAGGCCCAGCTTGTTGCAGGCAAAGGCCAAATCGTAGATGGGGCCGGTATCGATCCAGCCGTTGGCAAAGAGATGCTTGTTCTGATCGGCCAGCACCATGGCCTTGACGTAGTCTCCGTTTTTGACCAGCCGCCTGATTGCGTCGGGAAACTGCTGGACCAGCAGGGCCATGGCCTCGGCGCGCAGTTTGCCCGAGCGAAAGCCGCGCAGCACCTGCATGCTCTGGTTGACGCTCGCCTCGGGCTCGCCCGACAGGGCCTTGACCAGGGCCAGCTTGAAGGCGCATTCCTCGCGCACCGCCAGGGCGGATGCCTGGTTTGCGCAGTGGTCGTAGAAGGTCGCCGCCTCGCGGCCGGACATTTTGCCCGCAAGGAAATCCACATCCGTCTGTTTGAGCTGGGCGCGAAATCCGCCTTCGGTGCCGGGAAAGGCGTTGCTGACCTGCTGGAGGTCGATCCGGGCCTTTTTGGCTGTGGCCGGGATGCGCAGTTGGGCCGAAGCCAGCCGGAACAGGGCGAGATCCTGGTGGGGACGGTTGACGAGCAGATCGACGAGTTGCTGGTAGCGTTTGGCCGCCTCGGCGTATTGACGGGCGGTGTACAGTTCGTTGGCGAAACGGGCGAGCGACATGGGGTCGGCCTCGAAGAGCGGCGATTGTCCGGCCAGCTCCTGGTATGCGGCCAGGGCTTTGCCGTTTTGCCCGGTCGCAGCCAGGAGATCGGCCTGCCGCAGCCGCCTGATGGCGGCGAGCGCGGGGTCGCCGGTCACGGCCGGATCGCCGAGCAGTTTGTTCGCATCTTCGTGCCGGTGGGCCAGGATGGCCAATTCGGCCAGGAGCAGGCGGTACGAACCGATCAGGGGAGAGGTTTCGTTGTTGTGCACCCAGCCGCGAAATTCGTAGTAGGCGTCAACCGGGGCCCCATGACAGGCTTTCAGATAGATCTGCAACATGGCGGCCATCTCGGCCATGGGCGCGTCGGGATACTGGCGAACGATCCGTTGCAGCAGCACCTCGGCTTCCCTGTCGTCCCCGGCCCGGATCATGGCTTCGGCATAGGTCAGAACCAGCCGCTCCTTGAGCTGTTCCCCCGACTGCCGGGCCACCTGCTCGCGCAACAGCAGCCCGACCTGAAACCACTTGCCTTCCCTGGCCTCGGCCAGCGCCTCCTCGGGCAGCCAGTCGGCCGCGGGCATGGGCGGCGGCAGGGCAACGGCCAGGGGGAAGGGCGGCAGGAAGAGCCTGGGCGCGGGGAGCAGATCGAGCGGCGATTCGTATTCGTTGAAAAATGAACGCCAATCTTTGGCAAATTTTGAGTGTTTGACCGGATTGGGCGGCCCGTGCTCACTGGCGCTCCGGACCGCGACGGTCGGTTGCGGCGGGGCGGCAAGCTCCGGCCGGGATACGGATTGCCGGTCGCCGAGCAGGATGTCGAGCACGATCTGATTCTCGTTTGGACGGCTTTCGCTGGTGGCCTTTTGCGGCGGATAGCGGAAATAAAACGAAAGCAGCACGCCGTTTTTCTCGACTTTGCTGACGGTTTTGATCATCTTGTCATCGGTGGCCGGCAGGAGCAGCGCGCCGCTTACGGCGGCATCCTTGAAAACCACATCGATCCGCCGGCCAACGGTCGCCAGGTTGAAAACCGGTATCTGGTCGAATGCAAAGGTCAACTGCATGCGGGCCGAATCGTCGCTCCGGGTGATCGAGTTGAGAATCGCCCCGGCCCGGGCGTCGATCCCGGAAAACAGATTGACAGCGAACAGCAAAATGATGATGAACAGAGGATGGCGCATGGTGTGGTCGCTTGGTCAGACGCCCCTCCCGCTCCATGCCGGAGGGTGTGCCTGGCCTGTTCCAAGCAATAAGCATTCCATGCGTTGAGAAGGGGCGGCAACAGGCGGCGCGGCGCGCGCCGGGGCGGCCCTTGCCGTTGGTGTGCGCAGCGGTTGATGCGGAGCAAGTCATTTTTTTGACAAAGTCGGGGTGTCCTGGGTTGCGGACAGGATACGCGAGGCAGCACAGGCGTCGGCCAGCGGATCGGCATGGTCGGGCCCAACAAGGAGAGGGAAGCTATGACGACGGAAGATTCGCGGCAGTTGGTCGCGCCCTTTATCGATACCTCCCTGGAGATGATCCGGCGGTTGCAGCCCTTTGTCCGGGCCCTGGTCACGCAGCCGGGCCGAGGGGACATCGTGCCCGAGGTCACCGATTCCGGATTCCGGCTGCTGCACCTGATCAAGGGCAGCGGCATTGCCCTGGGGTTCCACCATTTGACCCTGCCGGCAACCGCCATGGAATATCTGCTCGATCAGGTCCGGTCGGGGATCCTGCCGCTGACCCCGTCCCGCATCGCCCTGCTGTCCGAGGTCTGCACCTTTCTCGAACGCGGCCTGGTTCTGGTGCGGGAGGAACACTCCGATGCGGCTCTGGCGGACAGCGCCGCCAGGCTGGCTTCGGCCATCCGGCTGGAGGCCTTTCCGGCCCAGGATGTGTTCCTGGGCGACGGGTCGCATTCCAAACTGCCCGAGGATGCGCAGGAGGCGTTTTTCTGGGAAACGTCGAAACTGGTGACCATGGTGGAACAGGAATTCGTGCTGTGGGATTTCGTTTCACTCGATCCGGAACGGGTGATGGAGTTGTCGCGGGTGATGAACCGGCTGCGGCAATGTTTTGCCCTGTACGATTTTCACGATCCGGAGTGGATCTGCCAGGCCATTGCCTCGACGCTCAGCCGGTTCGCGCGGGGCGAGTGTTTTCAGAGCTCGTATCCGGAACGGATATTTTTGCGCTGCATCGACGCGATCCGGACGGCGCTCGTCGGCTTTCCCTCGACCAACTGTTTGCTGGTAACCGATGTCGACCGGCACCTGGCGGCCCTGCAGGGGCTGATGCGTCAGCCCATCGGCGAATTGCTGGTCGAAGCGGGATTGGTGGATGCGACCGCCATCGATGAGGCACTGGCGGTCCAGCGCGCCACTCCGGCCGGGCAATCGCGTTTTCTGGGCGAGGTGCTGATCGACATGGGCCAGGTGACCTCCGAGCAGATCGGGCATGCGCTGCGCGAACAGTACAGCAAACAGGCGCTGGTCCGGGAGGCGGAGGTGGTCGGCGATGCCGGCGGCTGCGTGCCGGATACGCCGGTGGCGGTGGCGGTCGATGACCGCAGACTCGAACAGATGCACCTCGTGCTCGAACGCCTGCTGGCCCTGCGGCCGCCGGCCGAATACCTGACGCATCTGAACGAACTGGCGGAGATCGTGCGCATCTGCCGCCGCGACGCCCTGACCTCGCTGAACAGCCGTTTGCAGAGGGTGGTACACGATCTGGCCGCCAAGCACGGCAAGCGTGTCCATTTTATCGCCGAAGGGATCGGCACCTTGCGGGAGACGGACGAAACGGCCGCCCTGCTCAACTCCGTGTGCCACCTCCTGCGCAACAGCGTCGAGCATGGCCTGGAAACGGTGGTGGAACGGAGGCATGCGGGGAAGAAAAGCGTCGGCAAGCTGCACCTGCTGGCCCTGCGGCAGGGCGAGGAGATCTGGATCAGCGTCGAGGATGACGGCCGGGGATTCGACGACGAACGGGTGGCGGGCCTGCTGGTCGGGCAGGGGGTGACCACCGCCGATGCCATCGCATCCTTGAACGACCGGGAGCGGATCGCCCTTTTGCTCAAAGAGCCGCTCCGCCAGCCGGTGCGCGGCGAGGACTGGGCGCGGGGCCTGATCTCGGTGCAGAAGACCGTCAAGGAGATCGGCGGCACCGTGCATGTGGTCACCCGCCCGGGCAAGGGAACCTGCGTGACCCTGCGGGTTCCGCGGCGGCCCTGATCCGTTGCGGAGAAATGCGGCCAGGGCTTAACTTTGTTCATCCTGCCGCCGAAAGAGAATAATTGGATTTGGTGCGTGGCTTGCATGGATGAATGCCGTGCGGGCTGAACGGCGCGGCCGATTTTTTTTGTTTTTTTGGGCGGGGGATGCGTTCGGTCCCTGGGCGATTTTGAGGAAATGAGGTCTTTTTCCCTGTTGGTACGATGAAAGTCAAAGAGCGTTTCGATACCCTTGTCCTCTCCTGGTGCGACCGGATCCAGGAGGCGGTTGCCGGCCTGATCGGCAAGCCGTTCATCCTGGCAGAGCCGGAATTTCGTCACGCGGGCAAGAGGGAACTGTTCGCCGGCGACAACGGCACAGCCATCCTGACCCATGTCGGCCTGGAAGGAGAGGCGCAGGGAAACGGATGCGTGCTGGTCGGCATCGAGGCCGCCATCGCGCTCGGTGGCGCGCGCCTGATGCTGCCCGACGCGGAGATGGACCGCCTGTTGGCCGATCGGGATTATTCCGGGCAAGTGCAGGCCGCGTACAGCGAGCTTGCCCGCACAATCTGTGACGCCGCCGCCGCAAGCCTGGCGGAGCAATACCCGAACGCGCGCCTGGCCTGCGGCCAGCAGGAAATTGTGGATGCGGCCACGGTGGCGATGGAATCGGACCAACCGATCCCCGATATCCCCTATGGGCTGATAAGCGCATCCATGCTGCTCGACGGCCGCCCGCTGGGGC
>WQUH01000117.1 GCA_009782165.1 Pseudomonadota bacterium
TTTTCCTGCGGCAGGTTCATGGCCGCGGTTTTCCGCTCGACCTCCCGCCACTCCTCCAGCCTCTGTTCATTGACGCGGATGCGGTTGTTGATGGAACTCATCACCGGCATCATCACATCCCGGCGCACCACCTCGGTCTGGGGCTGATCCGCCTTTTCCCGCCGGGCCGCGGCCTCCCGCCTGGTCCGGGCATCGTCAGGGTCAACCATCCCGCTGTCCAGCATCCCGCATCCCGAAAGGAACAGCCCGGCCAGGCAGGAGCACAGCACCAGCAATTTGCACGACAAAGAGAGTGAAGGTTTCATAGATAGTGTCTGTTGGAGGAGGATCGTCCGGGTAGAGAAAAGAATACGGCGGCAAAATAGCAAATAAGCCGATGGCGGACAATCGCTTTCTCTATCCGAGCGGAAAAACATGCCTTCGGGGCGCTGACCGGCGGCCCCGAAGGCGGATTGTCAACGGTTTTTCCAGTAGGGCATGAACAGCCGCTCGGGTTCGAAGCCGCCGCCCGACCCCACCGCGCCAAAGCAGAGACTGGCGGGCTGGCCGGGCGGCGTGGTCTGGCGCAGACCGGCGCCGCCGGTCATCGCCCCGCCCTGCTGGGGCGCCACCGGCATGAAGACCTGCTGCACGTCGGGGTATTGCAGGGACAGACCGTTGAAGGTCAGGTCCACCGGATCGAGCCGATCGGCGATTTTCTCCGTATCGAGGATGGCCTGGGCAATGGCGCTCCAGGCCGGGAGCGCGCCCACAGCGCCGGTGACCCGGAAACCGCGCTGCGACATGGAGGCGTTGTTGTCATAACCGGCATACACCCCCACCGTATAGCCTCCCTTCAGGCTCAGCCCCGACTGGTCCGGCGCCAGGATGGGCACATAGCCGACAAAGGCCGAGTTGCGGTAATCGTTGGCCGTGCCGGTTTTGCCCAGCAGGGGATAGCGCTGGTTCAGCTTGGTCAGGATCTTGCTCCGCTCGGGATTGTCGCTGCGGAGCCGGACATGGTCCGCGGCATACCGGCCGGTTCCGTATGGAATGACGTTCTGCAGGATATTGCCGATCGCGGCCGAGCTTTTGGGATCGACCACCCTGGTTGTGTGGACCTGGCGGGAGTAGACCACCTGCCCGTCGGGGGTTTCGATCCGGTCGATGATGGCGGCGCCGTCGGGATCGACGCGGCCATCCAGTTCCGATTGGGCCAGGGTCGGGGCATCGGCCGCATCGTGCCGGCTGCCGGTGATGATGGTCTCGTACATGCGGGTCAGTTCGGACAGCGACACCACGTTGGAACCGAGCGGCAGCGACGGCACCGGCTCGAACGCGCTGTTGATCCCGTATTCCTTGGCCAGTCGCACCAGGTAGTGCAACCCGAGCAGCACCCGAAAATCGCCGATCTCTCCGAGCACCTCCAAGGTATAGAGCTTGTCCGGATTCAGTTTGCCCCGCTCGGTTTCAAGCTGCATGTCCACCTGCTGGACCGCCGCGGCCGAGACCGTGCCGTCCAGCAAAACCTGTTCCATCCAGAAGGCATTGCGCTGACCGGCCTCAAGAGGAAGCAGCCGCTCGATCACCTCCTGGGCGTCCTGGACCACCCAGTCGGCGGGGAGATCCGGCCGCAGGGTGAAAATAAAGCGGCCATCCCCATCGCGGACCAGGCGGCCCGCGCCGTCTGGAACAAACGACGGCATCGATCCGCCAAGCGCCTGGCGGTAGGCCGTCATGGCGGAGACCAGCGGCCGCAACTGCTGAAAATCATCGTACCGCATCCGGGTCAGCAGCCGGTATTCCTCGTCGCGATGCTCGAAGACGAAATCAGGCTGCAAGGCCCGCACCGCCTTGCCGAAGGCGGCATAGTCGAGATGCTGGCGGGTGAGGGAAAGCCCGAACCGATCCCGCATGCGTTCCCGGTAATGCTGGTAATCCTCGGTTCTGCCGTTTTCGTCGATCCGCGGGGCCATGTCCACCTTGGCGGCCAGCTCGCGGACCATCGGCGGGGTCAGATGGTCGGTGAGATGGTAGAGCAGCCACACCGCGGCGACATTCTCCGAGGTGACGCCGGCCCAACTCAGCGACACCTTGCTAAACGGGCTCTGATGGTCGGGTTGCGGGGTATACGGACGGTTCATGAGGAAAAAGGTGTCCCTGGTGTTGTTGAGCATATCCACCGGGCTCCACCCCAACTGCAGGGCCGCCGAGAAAAGAAAAATTTTAAACGTCGACCCCATCAGCCGTCTGGCCGTGGTGGCCCGGTTGAAGTTCAGATTGGACATGCCGCCGCTCAGGGCGCGGATCGCCCCATCCTGGAGGACAAAGGCCGCCCCTTCCACCTGCGGATAGCGTTCCAGATCCAGGAGCATAACGCCGCGCGCACCCTGTTCCCGGATACTGACGTATACCCTGTCTCCGGCCTGCAACTGCCGGAGCAGGGCCTTGCGGTCCGCGGGCGATGCGGTCTGGGCGCCGCGGCTGAACCTGGCATAGGTGTCCGCCAACCGGCTCAGCCCGGCGGCGTCGATGATCCCCGTAAAGCGGCCGTCGTCGAAATGCACGCGCACTTCCGCCCCATGGGCCTCCTCGACACCGCTGATCGTGCCGAACACAAAATTGCCCGGCACCAGCTCTTCGTCTCCCTGGTATTCCATCGCCTTGTATTCGGCCTGCGCCGTGGCGCGGTCATAGCCGCGCAGACGGACATCGAGCTGGGAGAGGTGGCGGCGCAGGCCAAAGATTGTTTTCCGCTGGATCTCGGCATCGAGGGTGGTGATGATCCGGGCGCCGGAGGTGGCGATGTTGCCAATGCCGTTCTGTTCGAGGACATCGGCGATGAACGGGGTGCTCAACCCTTCCCTGACCAGATCCATGGCCGTGCTCTGGGTATAGGACATCCTGCCCTGCTTGAACACCAGGTTGTCGATGTTCAGGCTGTTGTATTCCGCCTCGCTGATCATGCCGTTTTTGCGCATCTGGCCGAACACGTACCGGACGCGCTCCTCGTTTCTCTGCCTGACCTCGTCGGCGTTGACCAGGTTCTTGCGCAGGAAGGGGTTGTAATAGTTGGGACGCTTGACGCTGCCGGCAATGAAGGCGCACTCCAGCAGGGTCAGATCCTTGGGTTCCTTATCGAAAAAATAGCGGGCGGCCACCCCGAGGCCGTGGCCATTGCCGCTGACAAAAAACTGGTTGGCGTAAAATTCAAAAATTTTTTTCTTGCTGTACCGGTGTTCCAGGCGCAGGGCATACAGCAGTTCCTTGAGTTTGGCCTGGAGGTTGCGCGCCTCCCGCTTGAACAGGTTTTTCGCGGTCTGCTGGGTGATGGTGCTGCCGCCCTGCACCACTTTGCCGGCTTTGAGGTTGACCAGCATCGCCCGGGCGATCCCCGGCACATCGATCCCGAAATGGCTGAAAAACTGACTGTCTTCCGCGGCAAGCAGCGCATCGACAAAATGTTTCGGGATCTCGTCATAGGTGAGGTACTGCCGGTGGATCCCTTCAAACATGACCCCCAGCCTGTCCTGACCGTTCTGGTAGTACACCGGACTTTCCCTGCCGAGGATCTCGCTGATGGCCGACTCTTCGATCTCCGGCGCGGGCACCATGGCAACCAGGTAATAGAGCCCGCCGGCCCCCATCGCGGCGGCCAGCACAAAAAAAACCACAAAGAGGATGCAACAGTATTTGATCAGTTTCAGTATCATGCCCATGCGTTCCCAACCAAGCTCCACTACCATCAACGGCGGGCGAACCGCCGCGCCGCCAATTTAACAGTTTGTTTGAATCAAGCAGCCTCGCATCATCAATCAATCGGTCCATACGCCTTGCCCAACAGATGCGCCGCTGCCGAAAATGCGATGGGATTATTATCATGTTCAGCAAAAAAAGAGTGTTTTTTTTCTGTCGCCAGAAGCAAACGATATCTCTCTGGCAAAAACACGGATGCATGGACGCGCCAAGATTGACGAACCAAGAATCGTCCAGGGGATCTCCGGGGAAGAATTATTTATTTTGAAGTGAGATCAAAGAAATAATGATCAGAATCCGTACCGTTTCCTGGATGAGTTACCGCCATGACCCGGCCGCTGTCCGCCGGTACGGAAAATCGGAAACCGCTTGACCCGGCGTAAAAATTCAAGAAAAAAAGCGCCGTTTCAGCAGGGCACAACAACGCAATCAGATACTTTTGCTTGTTATTCTTTTGGTAAAAAGTTAAAAAGAACCCGCTCGGCTGTACAACTCGTAGTCCAATATCGTGTTGATTGCAGAAAACAATATTATTTCAATGCACTACTAAGGTTGCATAAACCCGACTACTCCATATGAAAATATTGCCGAATCTGCTGCCCCACTGTCTTGTCGTCCTGCTTTGCCTCTCCCTTGCCGCCTGTTCCTCGCACAACAAACAATCCGCGTTGCGTTCATCCGCAAGCGAGGTGGTCGTCACCGACAGCCAGGACGAAGAGATGTCCTTGGCCGAACCGGAAGAAACCGCCGATGAGGAACTGGAAGCCCTCAATGCGCCCGGCGCCTGGGAGTATGGCATCGGCAAGACCTATTCGCTGGAAAAGCTGGGCATCGACCCGGCCAAGTACGATTTTCCCATCATGGTGAACAAGCAGGTGCTGTACTATCTTGAACTGTTTCAGGGTAAGCAGCGGAACTACTTCACCCAGTGGCTGGCCCGCTCCTCCATATACCGGCCCCATATCGAAGCCGAACTGAAGAAGGCCGGGCTCCCGTCCGACCTGGTCTTTCTGGCCATGATCGAATCGGGATACAACCCATCGGCCTACTCGCCGGCCAAGGCGTGCGGGCTGTGGCAATTCATCGAGGGCACCGGCAGCCGCTACGGCCTCAGGATCGATCCCTGGATTGACGAGCGCCGGCACCCGGAAAAAGCCACCAAGGCGGCGGTGCACTATCTTTCCAACCTCTATGCCCAGTTTGGCGACTGGTATCTTGCCGTGGCAGCCTATAATGCGGGCGGGAAAAAGATCGATACCGCCCTGAAAACAATCAATGCAAACGATTTCTGGGAGATAGCGGCATCGGAAGGCATTTTCATGGAAACCAAGCGCTACGTGCCGAAACTGATTGCCGCCATCATCATTGCCCGCAACCCGGAACGGTACGGCTTCACCGACATTGCCTACAAACAACCGCAGCAATACGAAACGATCACGGTTCCCGGCGGGGTCAG
>WQUH01000118.1 GCA_009782165.1 Pseudomonadota bacterium
TGGTGAGCACCTGTTTGATGCGCAGATCGTCGCCGCGGAGCTTGGACGGCAGGTTCGGGTCCACCTCCAGGTGGAAGGTGATGAGCTTGCCCTCCATGCGAAAGGCATTTAAGGAGATGACCTCGGTGATGAAGCTCGCCGGGCGGTACTCGTGCTCCGTCAGCTCGAAACGGCCGGCCTCTATTTTGGAAATATCTAATATATCGTTGATGAGGTGCAGCAGGTTGCAGCAGGAATCAAGCGAGATCTCCAGCCGTTCGACGGTTTCCGCAGGCAGCGTCTTTTGCAGCTCCAGCCCCAGAAAACCGATGACAGCGTGCAGGGGCGTGCGCAGTTCATGGCTCATCCTGGCCAGAAATTCGCTTTTCGCCTGGGAGGCCATCTGGGCGGCCTTGGAGACGACCTCCAGCGACTGGGCATGCGCATGCGCCTCCCGCATCTGCTGTTCATGGGCCTTTGCCCCCCGCAAGTCGTGGATGCAGGCCGCGGTGCACCAGGAGCCCCGCCAGGGAACCCGCACCAGGGTGACTTCCGTCGGCAACGGTTCCCCGGAGAGGGTCCGATGCATCCATTCGAATTTCTGGTAGCCGGTTTCAACAGCCGCGCGGCTCCGCGCAATCGCCTGTTCCAGGCTGAGTGTGCCGTCGGGCTGCACTTCCGGGCTGATCGCATGAAAGTCAACCATCCTGGTCAGATGATCGGAAAAACCGAACATGCGTAAAAATGCCTGATTGTGGTCGAGGATATTGCGTTCCTCATCCACCAGGAGAACGGCATCCGGTATGGCGTCGAGCATGATCCTGCCGCGCTCCTCCGCTTCGTGGTGGGCCTTGGTCTCGCGCAGATCGCGGGTGTAGGACGCAACGCACCAGCCGCCTTTCCAGGGAACCCGGATCATCGTTTTTTCCGTCGGCAGCGGTTCCCCGGCTAGGGTGCAGTGCATCCATTCGAATTTCAGATAACCGGCGGCAAAGACCTTGCGGACTCGTTCAGGCACGTATGCCTCGCTGGGCGTGCCGTCTGGTTGGAATTGCGGATGGAATTCGTGAAAGCGGGCCATGAATTCGGCCTTGTCGGCAACGCCGAACATGCGCAACAGCGCCTGATTGCAGAGGAGCAGGTTGTTTTCCTCATCCCAGAGGCCGGCGCCCAGGGGGGTGGTGTCCAGCAGGATCCGGGCATGCTCCTCCGCGTCACGGGCATGTTGCTCCTGGGCCTTGATCTCGCGCAGATCGCGGTTGTAGGAGGCGACGCGCCAGCCGTCTTTCCAGGGAATCCGCATCAGGGTCTTTTCCACCGGCAACTCGTCCCCGGAGACGGTGCGGTGCATCCACTCGCACTGTTCGCGGCCGGTTTCAAAGGTCTTGCGGATAAGCGCCTGCATCGTCTCGACGGAGGGGCTGCCGTCGGGCTGGAATTCCGGGTTCAGGCGCCGCGCGTAATCCGAGAGATCGGGGATGGAGTCAAGGCCGAAGGCGCGCTGGCCCTCCTGGTTGCAATCGATGAGATTTAATTGCTCGTCCCACAGAAAAACGATCTGAGGCATGGCGTCCAGCAGCATCCTGGCCCGCTCCTCCGCTTCCCGGCGGGCCAGGCGTTCGCGCAGATCGCGGGTATAGGCCGCGATACACCAGCCGCCTTGCCAGGGAACCCGCACCAGGGTCACCTCCGTCGGCAGCGGTTCTCCCGAGGCCGTGATGTGCATCCACTCAAATTTTGAGTGGCCGGTGACGAAGGCCGCGTCCATCAGCGCCTCGCCCTTCTCCCTGCTGGGGGTGCCGTCGGGTTGGCATTCCGGACTGAATGCATAAAAGCGGGCCGCATAGTCGGATGTGGACATATCGGCGACGCCGAACATCCGCAAAATTTCCTGGTTGCAGAAAACAATCTCCCCCTGTTGATCCCAGAGGGTGGCGCCGAGCGGCGTGGTGTCCAGCAGCACCTTGGCGCGCGCCTCCGCTTCCAGCTTCTGCCGCTCCTGCATCTTGATCTCGCGCAGATCGCGCGAGTAGGCCGCGATACACCAGTCGCCCAGCCAGGGAATCCGCACCAGGGTGACTTCCGCCGGCAGGGGTTCCCCCGAGGGCAGCCGGTACATCCATTCGAACTGCTGATACCCGGTCTCTAGGGCCGCGTAAACCAGCGCCATCCTTTTCTCCTGGCTGACCGCGCCGTCGGGCTGGAATTCCGGGTCCGGATTGTACTTCCCGTGTATGTATTCGGATTTATGTGAAAACCCAAACATGCGCAGGAGTTCCTGATTGCAGTCCATAATCCCGCTTTCCCCCAGCCACAGGGAGGCGCCGATCGGCGAGGCGTCCAGCAGGATCCTGGCGCGCGCCTCCGCTTCCTGGGCGTGCCGCCGCTGCATCTTCAGCGCGAGCAGATGGACCCTGGCGCGTTCCTCCGCCTCCCGCGCCTGCCGCCGCTGCTCCATGATCTCGCTCAGATCGTGGGTATAGCTGATAATGCGGTCGCCATCGTCCCACGGCATCAGCACCGAGACCGTTTCGACCGGCACAGGCTCGCCGGTGGCGGAGCGGGCCATCCATTCGTAGCGCAGGCAGCCGGTGGCGCGAACCTCACTCGCGACCCGCCTCGCCATGTCGCGGCTGCGCTCTCCGTTCGGCTGGTATTCGGGACTCCAGTCGTAAAAATTTTTGACCACCTCCGCCTTGTCCTGAAGGCCGAGGATGTCGACCACCTGCTGGTTGCAGTCCAGGAGATTGCCCTCGGTATCCCAGAGGGTGCAGATCAGGGGGGTGTGGTCCAGCAGCAGCCTGACGCGCTCCTCAAGTGCGCGCACCTGCCGCTCCTGATTGTTGATCTCGCGCAGATCGCGGGCATAGCAGACAATGCAGTAGCCGTCCTGACACGGAATCCGCACCGCGGTCACCTCAAACGGCATGGGCTCGCCGGTTGCGGTGCGGCTCATCCAGGCAACACGCTGATAACCGGTGGCCATAACCTCCCCGGCAATCCGCCGGATCATGCGGCGGCTGTTCTCGCCGTTGGGCTGGCATTCGGGAATCCGCTGGTAAAAATGCTCGATATAGTCCGACCGGTCGTGCAGGCCAAAGACGCGGACAGCCTCCTGGTTGCAGTCGATCAGGTTGCCGTATACATTCCAGAGGGTGGCAATCAGGGGCGTGGCGTCCAGCAGCGCCCTGGCGTACATGGCGGCATTGTCCGGTTGCGCGGCGGAAAGGCGCTTTTTCAGACCCTCCACTTCGCTGGCCAGCCGCCTGTTCTCTTCTTGCAGTTCCTGCACCAGTTGGTCGGCGGACGGTGTGGCGGCATGCTGCGGCTGGTTGCCGCCCGGCTGTTCGTTCATCTCGTTCTTCTCTGAATCCATAGCAATCTCTTGGGCGCGGCCCGGTTGCGCCTAGCGTGCGGCGTCGTCTTCAGGCGGCGCGATGGTTGCGAGCAGGCGTGCGCACAACTCCTGCGCCTCATGGTAATCCAGGGCGTCGACCAGGGTGCAGATCGCTGTGATCCGCTCGCCGATCTCCGCGGGCAAGGCTATCCGCCGCAGACTGTCCGCCGTTTCCTGGGCCTCTGTGGCGCGGAGCGACAGGCAGGCGTCATGCAACCGCGAGACGTGCCGCGCAAGCTCCGCCAGATCCACCTGCGCGGCAAGCTCCGCCAGATCCACCGGCGCGGTTGGCGGGCCTGCCTGTGCGTCCGCCTGTTCGCGCCGCTCGGCCACCTCCTGACTGTCCCTGGTCTTCAGGCCCACCAGTTCGGCGCGCAGGCGCATCATGTCGTCGCAATAGCCCTGGATGCGCGGCATAGTCGCGCCTTCGCCTCCCGCATCCGCCGCTGCCGTCAGTTCGGCGGCCTCGCGGGCCAGCTCTTCCGCGCCGATGCCGACAAAAAATTCATGCAAAACATGCAGACGCACGGCGAATTCCTCCCAGGCGCCCTCCAGCGGCAGGGTCAGCAGGGGTTCGATGTAGGCCTCCAGTTCAGCGGTGAACCGGCGCAGCATGCCGGTATAGATCTCCACGCTGTGGCCCATGTGGGCCAGACCCCTGGCCGCATTCAACCCGGCGACGCCAGACAGCGAGCGGAGCAGATCCTGCCGCTCGCCGGCGGCGGCATCCGGCGCATCCGCCTGGACCGGCGCGGCATCGGTCTCTTTGCGCATCCGCGGCAGCAGATCCCGCAACAGAAGATTCAGACTGGGCGAATCAAGGGGCTTGTCCAGATACTCTTCCATCCCGGCCTCGAAAAAAGCGGCCTTTTCCTGTTCGGCGGCATCGGTGCCGGGATCCATCAGGCCGACGATGAGGCCGGTCGGCAGGATCCCCTTGGCCCGGGCAATGGCGGTGGTGCGGACCCCGTTCAGCCCCGGCAGGGAATAATCCATGAAGATCAGGTCATAGCGTTGGTCGGCGAGCTTTTTCAGCGCCATCCGGCCGCGCTCGGCGGCATGGGCCCTGATGTTGTGCCGTGCGAGCAGAGACACGCCCACCGTGCGGCTGATGGGATTGTCGTCCACCACCAGGGCAAGGGTGCCGGTCTTGGCCCGCGTCAGTCCGACGGGCGCCGTGTCCGGGTCTTCTTGATCCGCCTTGGCCGGATCGCCGGGGATCAGCGGGATGGCGATGGTATACCGCGGTTCCGTGCTGGTCCGTTCCGCAAGAAAATACCCGCCCATGCGGGCGGCGAGCTGTTGCATCTCGTCCTGACTGAACCAGGTCCGGCTGCCGTCGTCCTCGGTCTTGCGGACACCGGCGCAGCCGACGGTGAAATGGACGTAGTCCCAGCCGTCCTCCTCGGCCAGGCTCACTTCCAGGGCGGTGTACCCCACGCCGGAGGAATAGCGATCCATGACATAGTCCAGCATCAGGGCCACCGTCAGCCGCAGCAGCGCGGCATTGCCCTGGATGATCAGGGGCAGCCGGTCGTCATAGGTGGTTTTCAGCCGTATCTTCAGGAGGGAGGCGGCGTAGGCGCCCCGGTCCGTCATCTGGCAGTACAGGGCGGGCAGATGCAAATCCCGGAGGTCCGAGATCCTGGAGCCGGGCGCCAACAGGCGCTTCAGGCTCCGCTTCATCGACTTGTGGAGGTGGCTCCAGGTCTGTAGCAGGCCGGATTGGGCGGTCATCACAGGTTCCCGTACAATCAGAGGGGATAGGTATTATCCTGGCGCGCGGTGGGCTTGTCCATGTCCAGATGTTCCAT
>WQUH01000119.1 GCA_009782165.1 Pseudomonadota bacterium
TCTCCGCCGCGGCCCGCCACGGCATGCCGCCCGTGCCCGCCGTTGCCGTCAGCTCGGTGGACTCGCCCTGGGGATCGGTCAGGGACATCCCGGCGATGGGTCCGGCCGTGGACACCGCCATGATCCTGATGGGGGCGTTCGCCCTGATCACCTGGGGGGCGACCCAGATCCGGATTGTCTCTCCCTGGACACAGTCGGCGGCACGGCAGTCCCGGCCAAACATGCCGCAGACAATGACCGCTGCCAGGCACATGCATTTTTTCACGACGCATTCTCCGCAAAAATGGTTACGTTTCCATCCCGATCTTTCCGTTGACCCCGCACCCGAGACGAGACCGCCATGAGCCGATGGTCAAGCGCCTGCATCACTGTCGTCCTCACCGTAGCGATTACGGCCGGGGGGCTGTTGCTGGGCAACAGATACCTGTGCCGCCAGGCGGATCAACCGGCTGTTTTCGAGCAAGGCGCGTGCCTGGACACGGATGGTACGACGACCATCGAAGATTTGCGCGTAATTCCCCAGGATGTCAAGCCCTTTGCCAAGATGTTCGTCCGAACGATGGATCTCGACCAGCGCCAGCGGCTCGCCCTGCAGTTTGACCAACGGTATTTTGCCCCCTGGAACGCGGCCGAACCGCTGTTTGCTGTCCGCGCGGTGGCCGAGGGGGCTCGGCAACTGGCGGACCGGACGTGGTACGGCGAAAACAGGCTGCGGGTCGAGCCGGCCCGCGTGCAGGCCCTCATGGCCCTTGCCGACTGGGCGCATCTGCCTTCGGCCGACCAGGCGGGGATCGTGGTCAAGCCCGCCTTTGTCCGGGTGCTGCCCACCGACAGGCCGTGGTACGAAGCGCCCGACGACGCGCCCTTCGATCATCTCCAGTTCGCCGAGATCAAGCCCAACGAGCCGGTCCATATCCTGCATGCAAGCAAAGACGGCGCCTGGCTGTACATCGAAACATCGTACGCCAACGGCTGGGTCGATCCCGACGCCATCCGCCCGGCCGATGCGGCCATGCGCCAGCGGATGCGCGATGCGGAGCGGATTGTCGTGGTCAGGGATTTTGCCGAGGTGCGGACCGAAACCAACAGAATGCTGCCCCAACCGAAGGTCGGCACGCTCTATCCGCTCGTGCGGGAAGAGCGCGACCACTGGCTGGTCGAGGCGGCGGTGGCCGAGGGCGGGCAGCGCGCTGTTTTCGTCACGGCCCGCATCGCCAAAAACGACGCCCGCCGGCATCCGCTGCCGCTCGATGCCGAGGGCGCAAGCCGCATCGGCAACGAACTCCTCAAAACCCCGTACGGCTGGGGAGAGCTGTACCGCAACCGCGACTGCTCGGCCACCACCAGGGATTTTTTCATCCCCTTCGGCATCTGGCTGCCGCGCAATTCGGCCAAACAGTTTGCCTCGGGCCCATCCGTGTCCCTGGCGGGCCTGGCCGCCGCGGACAAGGAGCAGCGCATCCGCGAGCAGGGGATCGCCTTTCGGACCCTGCTCCATCTCCGGGGCCACATCATGCTCTACGTCGGCCTGCGCGACCATAAACCGGTGGTCCTGCATACCGCCTGGGCGCTCCGGTATCGGCCCGAGAACGCCGCTGAAAAAAAAGCCATCATCGGCAGGACGATTCTGAGCACCCTGGAGGCCGGGAAGGAGTTGCCGCTTTCGCAGGGAACCCTGCTCGACCGGATCGACGGGATGCTGCTGCTGCCGGTGGAGGATTGGCAGCCGGGCGAACCCGCGCCGGACCCGCCGGCGGACACCTTGTAACCACCACGGCCGCGGACAGAACCGCGGCGGAACAAACAAACGCAGACAGGAAGGAGAACGCAGGATGAGAATCGCGGTACCCTATGAAGATGGACAGATATTTCAGCATTTCGGCCACAGCCAACGGTTCAGGGTCTACGACGTGGAGGCGGGCAAGGTCAAGACAACAGCGATCATCGACACGAAGGGCAGCGGGCACGGCGCCTTGGCGGGTCTGTTGCGCAACGCCCATGTCGATGTCCTGATTTGCGGCGGGATCGGCGGCGGCGCGCAACAGGCCCTGGCCCAAGCGGGCATCCGGTTGTACGGCGGCGTGACCGGCGACGCGGATCAGGCGGTCGAGGATCTGTTGGCCAACAGATTGGCCTTCAACCCGGCGGCGGTCTGCGCCCATCACGGTGAAGGCCACCATGGAGGCAGTCATTCCTGCGGCGGCCATTCCTGCACATAACATTCCATCCCGCTGTGAACGGCGCGGGGGCAGGCTGTCTGCCGCCGCGCCGCGTTCCGCCCGCATAGCTCCGGCCGCCCGGCCGGATAAGCGGTTCCCTTTCCCCTGCCGGCTCGGGGCCGGCCACTTTCCCACCATGCCCAGAGGGCGCGCACGACTTCGCGCCCAAGCCCGTCCAACCCCGCACGAGACATATCACGTTCTTAGCGCACTCGGCCTGCTGAGTCGCCTGTCCGCCGGCAACCTGCCGCAGCGTTTCATATTCGGTCGGACGTACGAATTTCAAACGGTTTGACCGGAAAATCACGACAGGCGCGAGCGGGATTCATCGCAACAAAAGGCTGGCGAGCCAGTTCCAGCGCGGGTTTGCGCAATCCTTGCTCCTGTTGGCACGAACTTTGCCTATATACACTACGCCGGCGCGTCGGCGGCCTGGTGGCTGCCGTATCCCCATAACGAACACCTGTAGGAGACATCTCGTGCAAACAGCTCAATCGAAGGTGCAGGTGCTCGGCATCGATGCCGGCGGCACCATGACCGATACCTTTTTTGTCCGCGGCGACGGACGCTTTGTGGTCGGCAAGGCGCAGAGCAACCCCGACGACGAATCCCTGGCCATCTACAACTCATCGCAGGACGCGCTCGCGCACTGGCAGCGCGACGTGGACGCCGTGTACCCCGAACTGGTGACCTGCGTCTACAGCGGCACCGCCATGATCAACCGCGTGTTGTCGCGCAAGGGGCTGGATGTCGGCCTGCTGTGCAACAAGGGGTTCGAGCATGTGCATGGCATGGGCCGGGCGGTGCAGAGCTATCTGGGCTATGCGCTGGAAGAACGCATTCACTTGAACGCCCACCGCTACGACGAGCCGCTGGTGCCCTTGCACCGCGTTCGCGGCGTGACCGAGCGCACCGACGTGCAGGGTCAGGTGGTGATTCCGGTGCGCGAGGCCGAGGTGCGCGAGGCGGTGCGCCAACTGGTGCATGCGGGCGCGAAGGCAATCGTGATCTGCCTGTTGCAGTCGCACAAGAACGGCGCCAGCGAGCGCCAGGTGCGCGACATCGTCAAGGCTGAACTGGAAAAACTCGGGCAGGATCTGCCGGTGTTCGCCTCGGTCGATTACTATCCGGCGCGCAAGGAAAGCCACCGGATGAACACCACCATTCTCGAAGCATACGCGGCCGAGCCGTCGCGCCAGACGCTCAGAAAGGTCAGCGACCGCTTCAAGAAGCACGGCGGCAAGTTCGATCTGCGCGTCATGGCCACCCACGGCGGCACGGTCTCGTGGAAGGCGTCGGAACTGGCGCGCACCATCGTCTCCGGCCCGATCGGCGGCGTGATCGGCTCCAAGATGCTGGGCGAGGCCCTGGGCTACGACAACATCGCGTGCAGCGACATCGGCGGCACCTCGTTCGACATGGCGCTGATCACCAAGGGCAACTTCGCCATCGCCGCCGACCCCGACATGGCGCGGCTGGTGCTGTCGCTGCCGCTGGTGACGATGGACTCGGTCGGCGCCGGCGCGGGCAGCTTCGTGCGCATCGACCCGTACAGCAACGCCATCAAGCTCGGCCCCGATTCCGCCGGCTACCGCGTCGGCACCTGCTGGCCCGAAAGCGGGCTGGACACGGTGACGGTCTCCGACTGTCATGTGGTGCTCGGCTACCTCAACCCGGACAACTTCCTCGGCGGCGCCATCAAGCTCGATGTCGAGCGCGCCCGCCAGCACCTCAAGGCGCAGATCGCCGACCCGATGGGCCTTTCCGTCGAAGACGCCGCCGCCGGCGTGATCGAACTGCTCGACCTGCACCTGCGTGAATACCTGCGCTCCAACGTCGCGGCCAAGGGCTACAGTCCGACCGACTTCGTCTGCTTCTCCTACGGCGGCGCCGGGCCGGTACACACCTACGGGTATACGCAGGGCCTGGGTTTCAAGGACGTGGTGGTTCCCGCCTGGGCCGCGGGCTTCTCGGCCTTCGGCTGCGCCTGCGCCGATTTCGAGTACCGCTACGACAAGTCGGTCGATCTGGCCGTGCCGCAACACGGTTCGTCCGAAGACAAACGCAAGGCGGCGCGCGCCATCCAGCAGGCCTGGGAAGAACTGACGGGCAAGGTGATCGAGGAGTTCAGGATCAACGGCTTCGAAGCCAAGGACGTGTTGCTGCGTCCCGGCTTTCGTATGCAGTACATGGGCCAGTTGAACGACCTGGAAATCATCTCGCCGATCCATCATGCCGCCAGCGAGGGCGACTGGGATGCCATAACCGAAGCCTTCGAGGCCACCTATGCCCGCGTCTACGCCAGCGCCGCGCGTTCGCCCGAGTTGGGATTTTCGGTCACCGGCGTCATCATGCGCGGCACCGTGGTCACGCAAAAACCCGCGCTGCCCGAAGACCCGGATGCCGGCCCCACGCCGCCGGCCGAGGCGCGTCTGGGCACGCGGCAGTTCTATCGCCACAAGCAATGGCTGGAAGCCGTGATCTGGCAGATGGAGGCGCTCAAACCGGGCAACGAGATCGTGGGCCCGGCCATCATCGAATCCGACGCCACCACCTTCGTCGTGCCTGACGGTTTCGCCACCACGCTGGACAAGCACCGCCTGTTCCACCTGCGCGAAACGCGCAAGACGACCACCCAATGAGTCCCAGGAGACAGACCATGAACGCATTTCTGAAAAATCAGGAAACCCCCTTTGCCGATCTGCTGGGCAACGGTCAGACCTTGCAGGAGTTTCGCCACAACGTCCTGGCCCGCACGGCCAACACCGGCTATTACAACGGCCTGAGCAAGCTGCAACTGCGCGAAGCCGACCCGATCCGCTACGAGAAACTGTTCTCCAAGCTGCGCGGCGGTCTGGTGCATGCCCGCGAGACAGCCAAAAAAATCGCCGCCAGCCCCATCGTCGAGCAGGAAGGCGAGCTGTGCTTCACCCTCTACAACCCGGCGGGCGACTGCGTGC
>WQUH01000120.1 GCA_009782165.1 Pseudomonadota bacterium
GAAGCGCAAGGGGCGAATGGCGGGCTGGGGAATATCGAGAGGCACAACGGGCAACCGGTCCCGAAACCGTCAGATCGACGATCCGGGACCGGGCAGGGCAGGAATGTGGTCTACCAGGCGGATATCTCCTTGAGCTCGCCGCGGATGGACACCACCGCATGACGAACCGGGAAATCCGGTTTGACCGCATCCCAGGCTGCTTTGACGATCTGGAGCATGGCGTGGCAGCAGGGCACCTCCATGATCAGGATGGTCAGGGACCGCAGTTTCCGGGTGCGGAAGATTTCAGTGAACCGGTCGACATAGAGCTGCTGATCGTCGAACTTGGGGCATCCCATCATCACCACCCGGCCGGCGAGGAACCCCTTTTGCAGGTCCGCATAGGCCACGGCCGTGCAATCGGCCGCCACCAATACCTCGCTGTTTTCGAGGAAGGGCGCTGTCGGCGGGATCAGCCGGATCTGAACGGGCCAGTGGGAAAGGACGGAACCGGACTGCGCGGTGGGCATGTTGGCGGCCTGGCAGGGTGTCATCGCCTGAAAGGACTGCAACCGCGCCGAAGGGCAGCCGTTTTTATGGGAGTGGAGCGGCGGCGCGGATACTGGTTTTTTTTGTTCGGCAAGGAAGTGATGGACCGCCTCCTCGTCGAATTCGTCGGCCTCGCGTTCGATGATGGTCAGCGCGCCGGTCGGGCAGGAACCGAGACAGGCCCCGAGACCATCGCAGAGTTTGTCGGCCACCAGTCGGGCCTTGCCGTCGACAATCGTAAGCGACCCTTCGGCGCAATCAGGCACGCAGAGGCCGCAGCCATCGCACAACTCTTCGTCGATCTTGATAATTTTTCTTAGTGTTTTCACGATGTTTTGTTTTGGGTGAGTGGTTGTTCGTCAGCCGAGCACCGCCTTCTTCAGGGCATCGATGCCAAGGCGTTCCATGAATCGGGCCGAGCGGATTTTAGGTCTGGCCTCCCTGAGATAGTAGTTCAGGGTTCTGGCGACCAGGGCGACGGCCTCGTCCTCGCTCAGCCCTTCAGCCACCACATCGCCGACCCGGGGCCGGCCGGCGCTGTTGCCGCCAAAGGAAAACCGCCAGCCTCTTTTTTCGGCGGCGAGCCCCACATCGCGGACCCACGATGCGCTGCAGCAGAAGCGGCAGCCGGAAATGCCGACCTTGACCTTGTGCGGCAGGGGGCCATCGAGCTCGATCGCCTCGATGCGGTCCCGCAGCTCCGAGGTGTCTGCCTGGCCGAACCGGCACCAGGCGCGGCCCGGACAGGCGTGGACGTAGTGCATCCGGTTCCGGGCCTGGGGCAAGGTTGGCGCAAGCCCCAGCTCCGCCTGCAAGGCCGCCAGCGCCTCGGGTTCCATGCCGAGCAGGGCCACCCGCTGGGCGCCGGTGATGTGGATGTTCGGGATCCGGTATTTTCTGGCCAACATCGCCAGATGTTCCAGGGCCTCAGGGCTAAGCCGGCCGGCATCCACATGGGGCAGGACAAAATATGTCTGCTGATTGCCATCCATGGTCTGTCCGTTGAGGCGTCGCCTTGCGTTAAAACCAGAATTGCGGGTACTTCTGTTCGCGGGGCAGATTGTTGACCAGCAAGCCCACGGCGATCAGCACCATGCTGCCCGCCGCGCACGGCATCAGCACATACCAGTAGCCGAGCGAATGGACAGCCGCGCCGCCGGCGGCGGTGACAAATGCGGTTGCGCCGCCCGGCGGGTGCAGGGTCTTGGTCAGGTGCATGAGCGCTATGGCGGTGGATACCGCCAGGCTGGCGGCGATCGTCGGATTGTCGCCAACCAACTGGTACACCGTCACGCCGATCAGGGCCGACAGCACATGACCGCCGATCACATTTCTCGGCTGGGCCAGGGGGCTGCGGAACGCGCCGAAGACCAACACCGCCGATGCCCCGAACGGCGCCATGATCAACGGCAACTTGACCACATCCATGGCGAGGGTGTGCAGGAGGCCGATCAGGTACAAGGCCACGCAACTGCCCGCGAAGCTGAGCAGTATTTCCGCTTTCCTGGGTGCGGGCGGCGGGCCGCCGCTTCCCCGCATTTTCGTGAAATACGTAAGGTACTCTTTCATGCCAATTCGGAGATAGCGTGGATCATATTCTCCCGCGTGATGATGCCCAAGGCGCCGCCGGCGGCGTCCACTATCGGCAAACGATTAATGGCGAGCTTTTCAAATATGTGCGCCAACTGGCCCAGATTGGTTTCCGGCCCGGCCGTCACCGCCGGCGCGGACATCGCCGCGGCGACAGGTTGGCGCAACAACTCCGGCGAGGGATGCAAGGCCTGATGCGTACTGTCGTCGATCAGCCGCATCAGGCGGGTTTCCGGCTGCTTGCCCAGCAAACGTAAAATATCCTTTTCTGAAATGACGCCGACCACGCTTCCTTGGGCATCCACCACGGGCCCTCCGGAAACCGCTTTTCCCGCCAACAGGTTGATGCACTCGCCGATGGTGCTGTCTTGCCTGATGGTAAAAACCGGGGTGGTCATAATGTCTTTTGCGGTTTGCCTCTGGAACATCCGGTCACGCGCCAAGGTATGAATCCTGATGTACAACTCCCTGAAATCCTGGGGCGTGATATCCACATATCCACGCAGGGCCTCGAAACCCCGCAGAATATCTTCTTCGGACACCATATCCTCAACAACAGGCGGTTCGTTCATTGGCGCGTTTTTTTTGATCATATCCGTTCGCTTGGCAAAATTGCGTTATTTCCGGATCAACCGAGGATGGCTTTCAGATCGGCTTCCGGGGTGTCCACCGGCTTGATGGCAAAGGTGTTGACCAGGAATTCGAGCACCGCCGGAGTGATGAAGGCCGGCAGCGACGGCCCGAGACGGATGTCCTTGATCCCCAGGTAGAGCAGGGTCAGCAGGATGGACACCGCCTTCTGCTCGTACCAGGACAGCACCATAGAGAGCGGCAGGTCGTTGACGCCGCAGCCGAAGGCGTTGGCCAGGGCCACCGCGATCTGGATGGCCGAGTAGGCGTCGTTGCACTGGCCGACGTCAAGCAGACGCGGGATGCCGCCGATGTCGCCCAACTGTTTGTCGAAGAAACGGAACTTGCCGCAGGCCAGGGTCAGCACCATGCAGTCGTTCGGGACCAGTTCGACAAAGCGGGTGTAGTAGTCGCGGCCGGGTTTGGCGCCATCGCAGCCGCCCACCAGGAAGAAGTGGCGGATCGCCTTGGCCTTGACGCCCTCGATTACGGTGCCGGCCACGCTGAGCACGGTGCTGCGGGCAAAGCCAACCAAAACCTGGCCGTTATCGGCATTGTCGGTGAATCCGGGCATCGCCAGGGCCATATCGACCACCGCCGAATAGTCCTTGTTGCTGATGTGTTTGACGCCGGGCCAACCGACCAGACCGTTGGTGAACACCCGGTCGCTGTAGCTGTCGCGGGGCTTCTGGATACAGTTGGTGGTAAACAGGATCGGCCCCGGGAAGTTGGGGAATTCCTTTTGCTGGTTCTGCCAACCGGTCCCGAAATGGCCGTACAGATGCGGATACTTTTTCAGGTTCGGATACCCGTGGCACGGCAGCATTTCGCCGTGGGTGTAGATATCGATGCCTTTGCCCTCGGTTTGCTTGAGCAACTGTTCCAGGTCGGCCAGATCATGGCCCGAGATGAGGATACATTTGTTTTTGCGATGGCCGAGCGGCACCGGCGTCGGGGTCGGATGCCCGTAGGAGCCGGTGTTGCCCGCGTCGAGCAATTCCATGGCCTTCAGGTTGATTTCGCCCGCCTTCATGGCCAGGGCCACCCCCTGTTCCATGGTCACCGCGGACGAAAGCAATGCGGTCAGCACCTCGTAGCAGAACGCGGGCACAGCCGGGTCTGTCTGCCCGAGGATGGCCGCATGGTCGGCATAGGCGGCAATGCCCTTCAGGCCGAACAGCACGATCTGCTTGAGCGACCGGATGTTGACGTCGGAGTCGAGGCTTTCGAGCAGGTTGAGTGCCTTGCCCTGGGCCGCCAGCCCGGCCGCGGCACCGGCGGCCGGCGCGAAGGTCGCGGCGGCTTGACGAAAATCGACCGCCCCGCCTTTGGCCGCCACCTTGGCCTTCATGGCCTCGCGCAGCTCCACCGCCCGCCTGATCAGCGCCACGAAGCGGTCCGGATCAAAGTTCACGTTGGTCAGGGTGGAAAAAATCGCTTCCACGGTAAAGAGATCGGTGGCGCTGTCGACGATGCCCAACCTGCGCCCTTCCTGGGCATACAGAGCAAGCCCCTGCAGGGCATGGATCAGAAGATCCTGAAGATCGGAGACTTCATCGCTCTTGCCGCACGTTCCGATGATGGTGCAGCCGCTTCCTTTGGCAACCTGTTCGCACTGATTACAAAACATGATATTCCTCTTGATCTGGTTTTTTATGTCGCGCTTGGCAACAGCATTCAGTAGTATGCCGGTACTGTACAAATACAGGTGCATTCGTGCTTTGACCCAAATCAAAATCAGGATTTTTTCCAAACCGATGCAGAAAAAAATTGAATTGCTCAGTACAAGTCTCCTGTTCAACGGGCTGCCTGCTGAACAGTTGCAGGATATCGCCGGAATCGCTGTCGCCAAACAGTATCCCAAGGGCGCGACGATTTTCCAGGAGGGCGATCCGGGCATCGGTTTCTACCTGGTGGGCAGCGGCAAGGTGAAAGTGTTCAAGGTGTCGTTCGACGGCAAGGAGCAGATTCTCCACATTTTCGGCCCAGGGGAACCCTTCGGCGAGGTTCCGGTTTTTCATGGCTCCCCCTTTCCGGCGCATGCCGAGACCTTGGCGTATTCGGAATTGTTTTTCTTTCCCCGCGAAGAATTTGTCGAGCTGGTGGCCACCATCCCCTCGCTGGCCCTCAACATGCTGGCGGTGTTGTCGTTGCGTCTGCGGCGTTTCGCCACCCAGGTCGAAAACCTTTCGCTGAAGGAGGTGCCCGGAAGACTCGCCGTTCACCTGCGCTACCTGATGGACGAGCAGAATCGGCAAGACAAGGTCTTGCTCGACATCCCCAAGGGTCAGTTGGCCAATCTGCTCGGGACCAGCGCCGAAACCCTGTCGCGGATTTTCAACAGGATGACGGAGGAGGGCCTGATTCGGGTGGAAGGGAAGACCATCTTCATCCTCAACCCGGATGGCTTGCAGGATCGTTCAGCCAATA
>WQUH01000121.1 GCA_009782165.1 Pseudomonadota bacterium
TCCACCACAACCGAGTCCTTGGAAACCTTGGCGGGGGAGGTGGTGGCGATGTAGCTGCTGCGGTGTCCCGGACGATCCAGGATGCGGTCGACCGCCTCCTCGGCCATGAAGCGGGCGGCGACCATCGAGCTGGCGCCGCCGCCGTCGGCGGTGCCCACGACCACATGGTTGCCCCGTTGATCCGCAGCCAGGGCGTAGCTGACCGATTCCCCCTCGCTGAAGGTGGTGGTCAGAATCCGCGGCTGCGCCGGCCCTGTTCCGGTTGCCCTGGCCGCAGCGTCTGCCGCCGACCGCGCATCGGCGGAGGCAACAGCGACCGGAGGCGTATCCGCCGACAGGATGGAAGCGGCCAGCGACGCATCCACCGTTTGCAGTTCCTGAATCCGGATGGTGTTGTCCCATATCTGCATGCGTCTGATCTGCACCCTGGTGTCGCCGATCAGCCAGACTTCCTCGACCGAGGCGGCCTCGGCCAGGATGCCTTCCCGGCCGGGCGCCGCCGCCGTCCGCCCCTGGGGAGCGGCCGCCTCCACATCCACAGGACGGGTCAGCAGCAGCAACTGCCGGACCCCGGCCTCGGTGGTAAACCCGCTGGCCGTCACCTCGTCGTCGATGACATCGACGCTGTAGAGCACATCGTCCTCCCGGCTGACCGGCGTGACCATCGCGCCCTGGACGCCGAAGGACGGATCGACCTCGCCCCGGCCGGTGAAGCGGAACAGGACGGTATCCCGCTTGCCGGGCAGGCCCACCGAGCCGGCGACATAGAGCCGGCCGCTTTCGTCCGCCGCTATGCCGTATCCCTCGCTGGCGGCGAAGCTGCCCGCCGGAATCGCGACCCCCTGCTCGCCGAAACCGGTGTCGACGGTCCCGTCCGCGCGCAAGCCCACCAGCATGGCCGCATATTTCTTTTTCTCCGTATAGGAGCCGGAAAGAACGAAGGTGCCGTCCCGCCGCTCGACAATGCCTTCGACCGAGGCATCGTCGCCCACCCCGATCAGGGTGACGCCCTGTTCGCCGAAACCGTCGTCCGGCTCGCCCTGGCTGGTATAGCGGGCCACCACCACAATCCTCCCGGCTGTCCCGTCGGTCGAACCGGCCACGGTGATCATGTCGGACGGGCTGACCGTCATGGCGGTGATCTCCTCGTTGCCGTTGCCGATCGAGGTCAGCACCACCCCTTCGTCGCCGAATGTCCGATCCAACTGGCCGTCCGGACGATAGCAGGCCATGGCCAGATCCCGGTCGCGGCCGTTGTGGGCATAACCGGCCGCGACGATCCTGCCGTCGGAGAGCAGCCCCAGGGTCAGGGCCTCGTCGTCCCCTGCCGACAGGGAGGTGATCACGGTGCCGTCGTTGTTGAAATCGGCATCGAGCGTGCCGTCGGGATTGAAGCGGAGGAGCGAAAAGTTGAGTCTGTTGTTCTGCGACGAGGAACCGGCAACCAGGATTTTGCCGTCCGGCTGAATCAGGGCCGCATGGCCGCTGCTCCTGCCGCCGAGCTCGACCGCCACCTTGCCGTTCAAGCCGAACGAGGCATCGAGCCCGGACACGGCCCACGCGCCCTGCCCGCCGCAGGCGATGGCCAAAACCCAAGATAGTATGAACACGGAAATCCGACTCGTCATCGTCATGCCTCGGGACAAACGAAATCCAATTGCCATCCAGTCGCAATCAATTCTTGCATCGATATCGACTTTACTGAAATTCTCAAGGAAAAACCGCTCCAGGAATGCATATTCCTCGTTTTTCTCCTTGCCTGTTCCCGCAACCAGGTCAGAACCCGGCTGGAATACATGCGTCTGGACGCGCAACAAGGGCAACGGGGCGGTTCGTCTTGACGGGATTTCGATACGGAGCAGGACGATCAGCTCTTGCCGAAGCCGCACACCGGATACTGACAGCGGGCGCAGTTGCGGCACAGGCCGCCGTGGCCGAGCGCCGCCAGCTCCTCGCGGCCGATGGTTTCGCCGAGCAGGATGCGCGGCAGCACCAGATCCAGCACCGTGACCGCATGAAACATGCCGCAGGCCGGAAGACCCAGCACCGGCGTCGAGCCGATCCGGCAGGCCAGAAACATCGCGCCCGGCAAGACCGGGGTGCCGTACACCACGGCCGACGCGCCCGCCAGCCCGATCCCCAGGCGGGTGACGTCGTCCGGGTCCACCGACATGCCCCCGGAGACGACGACCAGTTCCGCGCCCTCCTCCAGGCAGGCCGTGATGGCCGCCGCGATCAGGTCGGGATCGTCCGGGGCGAACCGCACCGCCCCCACGGTCGAACCCAGAGCGGCCAGTTTCTCCCGCAGCACCCCCTCGAACTTATCCTCGATCCGGCCATGAAAGACCTCGCTGCCGGTGATCACCAAACCGGCCCGAACCCCGGGCAGCGGCAGAACCCGCACCACCGGCGCACCCGACCGGGCAAGGGCCGTGGCCTCGTCCACCACCCGGCGCGGCGCCACCAGGGGAATGAGCCGCAAAGCCGCCACCTGCTCCCCCTGCCTGACCGGCGTGTTGTCGTGCAGGGTGGCGCACATCACCTCGCCCAGCAGGTTGAAGCGATAGAGCGTCTCCCGGTCGATCTTCAGCAGGCCGTCGACCGCCGCCTTGAGGCCGATCTTGCCCTCGACGACCTCTTCGGAATACTCGATTCCCTCGCCGGCCAAAGCCTCGGCCAGGCGCAGGGCCGCCTCGTTCTCGTGGATCTCGTCCGGCCCCAACCGCAGCACATAGATATGCTCCTTGCCCAGACGGCGGAGGTGGTCCACATCTTCCGCCCGGATGATGTGGCCTTTGCGGAAGGCCCGCCCCTTGAATTGGTCCTTGACGATCTCGGTGATGTCGTGCGGCAGCACCATGCCCACCGCCTCCTCGACCGAAACAATCCTGTCGCGTCCTTTCATAGCCAACATCCACCCACACAATATCTTTTCTCTTTTCGGCCCATGACCGCCGCATCCGGCCTGAATCGGCCCACTATAGGCCGCTTCGCCTGTTTGCGCCAGCGGGAATGCGCCATTAACTTTCCGGTTGCAGTCCCCTTCGGGAGCGGCGAAGGAACTGCCCAGCCGCCGCTCCCCGGAGCGCCCGCCGCGACAGGCACTTTATCTATGCAAAAAAAATGCCGAACCCGGCAGGACAGAACAGGCGATACAGCAGTGACGAATGGGCTGGGGCGAGATTGCGGCTCACCACCAACCCTGGCGTGCTTCGGTCCGCCCGCTATGGATTTTCCTGGATATGACGCTTCTGCAATCCCACTCAGTTCCTTCCCAACACCGATCTGGCGCAGATGATGGTTTAATCCAGGCTACAGTATTGTATCTTGTTATAAAGCATTATTTTTTCTTGTGGATTCATGTATGACTTGTCATGTGTAAAATCTATTTTTAAATATTTTAAATTATTCATACCGAACAGTAATTCAGCCCCCTTTATTCCTTGAAAAGAACGCAATTCAAGTTCCTCAAGATTTGGAAGGCTTGCTATCCAATTGATGTCGAAAACCGTTGGAGAACCAGTTAATTGTAAATACTTTAAATTTTTGAAATCATCGATTTTGCAAAAATTAAACTTCTTCGACGTTGCGCGCCAGATACCTAACGATTCAATATTGACCGGAATATGAGATAAAATATCATGCCCCTTGGGGTCAAACAGACCGTATCCGGTTATTGATGGATTTTTTGCAATAGATTTGAGGGACAAACCGGAACGATCATATTCTTCCAATTCGGTTGCAAACCATTTGAGGATGGGGAAATTTTTGATATCAAATCCGCGCCAATCTTTGGCAGGACAAGGAAGTTCCAATGTGACCAATTTTTGAAAAATGTTCGATGGAAATTGCGGTAATTTTTTTTCTTTGAACAGTCCCCATAAATCGCCGTTGACTGGGTTGTTCATACGCAAATGTTCCAATCGTGTTTCCTCATGTTCCCATTGAATCAAAGATAGAAAATCTATTGGTATGGACAAAAATTTCAAATATTCGAATTGACAAAGTTCATGAATAAATAAAAAAGTATCTTTTATTGCTTTATTATGTATTGAACTTCCGTGTATTGTTATTGCCTGCGCCTGTTTATTCGCTATCAGATCATGATTATCCCATTCAATCCCATTGTCAGAAATATGCGCAAAAGATGAAAAGTTACCCAAGATGCCGTGCGTTGCATGGGGCGCATAGTAATTTTTATAGATATAACTTTCTGTCATTGTTTCATGTGGCAACATGTTGTTCGTCCATCGGCGCTTGCGGCAGGCTTGTTTATTTTTTGCACCCCGAGGCATGAATGCGGCATGAAAAAAAACAGAGAACAGGCTACAAGGTGTTCCAAGAGTTGGCGGCGCGCCTTTCGTGGCTGCCGCCTGTATCCGCACCCTGGGAGCAATCGATGATCAAGAAAGAACTGCTGGAGATCCTGGCCTGTCCCCAATGCAAGGGGCCGGTGGAGTTGGCCGACGGCGAGGGCGCCATTGTCTGCCGCGCCTGCCGTCTCCTCTATCCCATCCGCGAGGACATCCCGATCATGCTGATCGACGAGGCCAAACCGCTGGCGGACGCCAAACCATAAGACATAAAAAAGGCCGGCGGCGCCATCCGTCGCCGCCGGCCTTGTCAAACCGATCTTCCCGGCCCGGAGATCAAGGGGCGATGCCCAACTCGCGCTCCTTGGCCGCGATGGCCAGGCGGGTCTTGACCACCGTATCCGACACCAGGCTGATCGAATCGATCCCTTCCTCCACCAGGAAGGTGGCGAAGTCCGGAAAATCCGACGGCGCCTGGCCGCAGATCCCGACTTTGCGGCCGCGCCGTTTGGCAACGGCGATCACCGTTTTGATCAGGGTTTTGACCGCCTCGTTCCGCTCGTCGTAGATGTGCGCCACCAGGTCGGAGTCGCGGTCCAGGCCGAGCGTCAGTTGGGTCAGGTCGTTGGAACCGATGGAAAACCCGTCGAACACGTCGCAGAAGGCATCGGCGGCGATGACGTTGGACGGGATCTCGCACATCACGTAGATCTCCAGCCCGTTTTCACCCTGCACCAGACCGTTTTCCCGCATCACCGCAATGACCTTGCGCCCCTCTTCCGGCGTGCGGCAGAACGGCACCATCAGCTTGATGTTGGTCAGGCCCATGTCGTTGCGCG
>WQUH01000122.1 GCA_009782165.1 Pseudomonadota bacterium
TCCATAGGAAGCGGCTTTGGCTCGCGGCCAAAGCGAACGCCACTCTCCTTTGCGGCGGCAATACCTTCAGCCTGCCTCCTGCGGATATTTTCCCGCTCGTTCTGCGCCACAAACGACAGCACCTGCAACACCAGATCGGCAATGAAGGTGCCCAGCAGATCCTTGTCATGGCGGGTGTCAAGCAATGGCATGTCCAGAACAAGAATATCCACCTTCATGTCTCTGGTCAGAATACGCCACTGTCTCTGAATCTCCTCATAGTTCCGTCCGAGCCGGTCAATGCTGGCGATGCAGAGTTGATCGCCAGGTTTCAGACGTTTGAGCATGGCCTGATACTGTGGACGCTCGAAATCTTTTCCCGATATTTTGTCGGTGTAGATGCGCTGTTCCGCAATAGAATGCCCAGACATTGCCATCCGTTGGCGGCTTTCATTCTGATCAATACTCGATACGCGCACATATCCATACATTTCTCCCATCGCTTGTCTCCCCATAGTGATGTACACCGTGTGAACTGCTCAACCACTCTGCAACAGTGTTCTCTTGGGGACGATTATCAAGCCTCCCGCTTCAGGGCAGGATTGTGTACTTGCATCTTGCGGGATGTCCGGGCCTTGGGTACAGTGCCCTGACAATGCCGGGGCATCAAACCGGCCCGATCCCAGCCATCCCGCAACCCGCTCAGGCCCATGTGCATCGATCTCCACACCCATTCCATCCACTCCGACGGCATCTGCACCCCGGCCGAACTGGTCGCCATGGCGGTTGAGCACGGGCTGCGGGGCTTGTCCCTGACCGACCACGACACCGTGGACGGGGCCGAGGAAATGGACCGTCTGTGCGCCGAGGCCGGCCTTGCCGTCATTTCCGGGGTGGAGATCAGCACCAGCCTGCATGGGCATACCCTCCATATCCTCGGGTATGGCATCGACCCGGCCAATGCCGAGCTGCTGCACTGGCTGGTCCCGCTCCAGCAGGGGCGCGAGCGGCGCAATGCGGTCATCCTCCAGAAGTTGCAGAATCTGGGCGTCGATATCACCCCGGAGGAGGTCGAGGAACTCTCCCACTGCGGCCAGACCGGCCGACCGCACATCGCCCGGCTGCTGGTCGCCAAGGGAGTGGTGGACAGCTTCGACGCCGCCTTCCGTCAGTATCTCGGCCGCAACAAGCCGGCCTGGGAAGGCCGGTTCAGCTATCCGGCGGCCGAGACCATCGCCATGATCCATCGGGCGGGCGGCCTGGCGGTGCTGGCCCATCCGGGGCAGATCGACCCCTCGATGTCCATCCAGCCGGCGCTGATCCGCGAACTGACCGCCAGCGGCCTCGATGGCCTGGAACTGTACTATCCCACCCACAGCCAGAAGATGAAAAAGCAACTGAAGGCGCTGGCCGCGCAATGCGGCCTGCTGCTGACCGGGGGCAGCGATTTCCACGGCGCGACCCGGCCCATGCATCATCTTGCCGGCAAGGCTTCAGGGTTCTGCCCGCCCTGTTCGCTCCTCGAACAGCTCACCGCCCGCCTTGCCGAACGACGCCAATAATCTTTTCCGTATCGAGTCGCCATGCACACCATTCTCATTGTCGATGACGAACCCAACTACCAGATTGTCCTGGCTGAAATTCTGAGAGACGAGGGCTACGAGGTCTTTACCGCTGACAGCGGCATCGCCGGTCTGCCCATTGTCTACAGCGCCGACCTGGATCTGGTGGTGTCGGACATGAAGATGCCCGGCATGGATGGCATTGAATTTCTGTCGAAAATCAAGGAATACAACCGCGAGTTGCCCGTTATCCTCATCACCGCCTATGCCGAGGTGGAAAAGGCGGTCGAGGCCATGCGGCTGGGGGCCTTCACCTATCTGGCCAAACCGTTTTCCAACCAGCAACTGCTGGCCAGCGTGACCAAGGCAGCCGAACATTACGGGTTGATCCGCGAGATCAGACGGTTGCGGGACGAGGCCACGCCGCGCTCCGGTTTTGGCGGCATGGTCGGCAAGAGCTCGTCGATGCGCATGGTCTATCAACTGATCGAAAAGGTGGCGCCCGCCCCCTCCTCGGTGTTGATCACCGGCGAATCCGGCACCGGCAAGGAACTGGTCGCCCGGGCCATTCACAACTTAAGCACACGCAAGGACGCGCCCTTCATCTCGGTCAACTGCGCCGCCCTGTCCGAACATCTGCTGGAAAGCGAGCTGTTCGGCCATGAAAAGGGGGCCTTCACCGATGCCGTTGCCATGCGCAAGGGCCGGTTCGAACTGGCCGATTCCGGCACCCTCTTTCTCGACGAGATCGGCGAGATGTCGCCCCAGCTCCAGGCCAAGCTGCTGCGCGTGTTGCAGGAAAAATGCTTCGAGCGGGTCGGCGGCTCGGTCACCCAGCAGGTCGATGTCCGCATCCTGGCCGCCACCAACAAGGATCTCAAGGACGAGGTTGAAAAAGGTTCGTTCCGGGACGATCTCTACTACCGGCTCAATGTCATCCACATCCATCTGGCGCCGCTCCGCGAACGGGTGGACGACATCCCGGCCCTGGTGACCCATTTCATCGAGAAGAACAGCCGTAATCTGGGGAAAACACTCGATATTTCACCGGAAGCCCTGCGGCTGCTCGTCAGTCTTCCCTGGGAAGGCAATGTGCGGGAACTGGAAAACACCATCGAGCGGGCCGCCATCCTCTGTAACGGCGACCGGATCGAGCCCGAGGATGTCCATCCCGATTCCATGGAGCTGGCCAGCGCCCACGAATGGAGCACCAGCCTGGAGATCAGTCAGTTCATCCCGGAACATCTCAGTCTGGCCGAGGTCTTGAACGGCATCGAGGAAAAGCTGGTGCGCAAGGCCCTGGAGGACAACTTTTATGTCCAGGCCAGGGCGGCCGAACAGTTGGGAATCACCAAGAGTCTGTTGCAGTACAAGATGAAGAAATACAACGTGCAGCGCCGCAAACGGTGAGCCGCGCCCGCCAGTTCCGACCGGCGGCAGGTTGGCTCATCCAGCCAACGCCGGATCGCTACGGCGCGAAACTGCCGCGATGACGATTGTTCATTGTGAGTTACCTATTGTAACAATATTCGATTATTTACAAAATTATGGGCAAAATACTTGAGGAAAGGTATTTAGCCGTTGATTTTATTGTAGAGGAAAATTTTGACCTGTCTACTTTGGTCGACATATTGAAGAAAGACACATTTTTGCTATGGAGTGAAACAAATAAGCATTCGAGTTCTTTTGGAACAGAGCCAAATTTAACAGGAACTGATACTTCAGAAAAAGATATTGTTGAATTGCTGCGAGTTATAGAAAATTTGCCAACCAAATTAACTCAGATGTTACAAAAGAGTCACAAGAAGAAGATGTCAAATAGCCCGATTCACGCTCCACATCCTGCTGACACAATCCCGGCCTGTACTCCTTCCACAATAACCGTGGGCATCCCCGGCAGCCGGACGAACTTGCTGGATTGCAGTCCGGCAAATTCCCCAATTCGGATTATAAATGTCTGCAAACCTTGAGTTATTATCTACTTTACCAAATTAATATTTAATGAAGAATAAAATTGCATTTATTTTCACAGGATGCTTTACTGCAATTGTTATTCTCTGGTTATTTGTGACACATAGTCAAAGAATATTGTTTATCATTGCAGATATGTCAGACATACCATCTCACTTGCATTATTTTGCAACAGAAAACATATTCAAAATTATAAAATCAAACGGTTGCAATGATATAGTTCAACATATTGAAGAAGGAAAGAATGGAGAACTTTACGATTTATACATTCATGCTATTGGAGTCACCGGTTGCAACAAATCAACTACCCTGCTAATGAATCTGTATGTGAAAAATCAGCATGACCAGAATAAACATGGCACAATTAACAGGATAATTGACTCTATGGGTATGAGCGGCAACCCTGATTATGAGGTTTTTTTACAAACTTTCCTGAAAGATCATCAACAGCTTGCTGTTCAGTCATCGCAATATGCAATTGCAAGATCTCTTTATCTCTTGACTGGAAAATTATATCCATTTGAGCATAGGATGAAAATGTATGACGGTATTACAGTACAGAAGAGCTGTCTCAAGCAAGAAGTGTAATAGAAAATACACAAACAAGAGCAAGAACATTTGACGAAATGCTCATATTGGATAAAGTCTTTCGTCCGCCTGGGTGGTGACAAACTTGAATCTGTCTCCGCGCTGGGCAACGTACCTGACGGATGCAGGCATAGAAAAAAAATAATGAAACATGTCGATTAACAATACCAACTGGCAATTTGTCAATTTTTTACTAATAATTGTATCTATCCCTCTAAGCATATTACTCGTATTTATTTCAAGAAAACGAGATAAGCTTGTCAAGGTACCTATCGATAGAATTCCAGCTATTTCCATGAGACTGTTATCTTACCTCATAGATTTAGTTATTTTAGCAAATATTGAATATGTGATATATAAATATTCATTTTATATTGTTCATGATATTGGCATTTCAACTTATATATATTTGTATCCATTTGTCGTTTTCTTATATGTTACACTATCTGAAAGTTCTCGATTGCAAGGAACCGTTGGTAAATATTCTGTAGGGATAATAATTGTTAGAAATGATGGAAGGAGAATATCATTTATACTTTCCGCAACAAGGCTGATTCTGGATGTGTTTTTTAGTATAGTGTTTCCTTTCACTCTATCAGTTATTTTTTTCTCGAAGTATAAACAATGTGCTCATGATATCATTACCAATACCGTTGTAATCAAAAGTCAATAACCACTGGTAGAATCAATGGTTTTTGATCGTTCCCGCGCTCCCGCGTGAGGTAATCCCAAATCAATTCCGGCCTGCACTCCTTCCTCGACATCCCCCAGCAATCGGCCGCACCTGCGGGGCGCGATCCGGCAATCGCCCCACCGGCTGGGTCAGCAATGTCGGCACACCTTTTCCGGCAGCGGCACGTCGCCGCCCGCCCCGCCCCAGTTGAGCTTGTTGCGCAGGATGTTGAAATAGCTCTTCCACGGCGAGCTGACGATCAGCAGCGGTTTGGCGGCCTTTTTCACCAGCAGGTAGTCGTTTTCGGTGATGGTCCACTGCAATTTGCCGTCGACGATCACCTTGACCTCGCCGGCCGGGGCCAGCAGTTGGGTGGTGATCCTCTGCCGGGCATCGAGCAGCACCGGCCGCGATTCGAGCATGAACGGGCAGATCGGGGTCAGGACGATGGTGGAAAGCTCGGCGTGGACCACCGGCCCGCCGGCCGAAAGGTTGTAGGCCGTCGATCCGGTGGGCGTCGCCATGATCAGCCCGTCGGCCCGGTAGGTGGTGACATATTCCCTGCCCGCCCAGCACCGCAGCCGGATCATGGCCTCGGTGCTCTTCTTGACGATGACCACCTCGTTCAGGGCCAGCACTGACGCGCTCTTCTTGCCGGTCGTCCCCTGCACATAGGCGGCGGACAGCATGATCCGCCGTTCCATGCGCACCTGGTCCGCGCTCAGCAGGGTTTCCAGGGCCTGATAGCGCTCATCGGCGGCCACCTCGGTGAGAAAGCCGAGATGGCCCAGATGGATGCCCATCACCGGCAACTGGTAGCGGCTGGCCTTTGCCGCCACATGGAGCAGGGTGCCGTCGCCGCCAAGCACCACCAGAAGGTCCATCTCCGGTTCGATCCTGTTCAGGTCCGTCCTGATCCCGCGCCGGCCGAACCAGGCAACCATCTCCTGGGCGATCCGCTCAACCTCGGGACTGTTCGGGCGGGTCACCACCCCCACATATGTGATCTTCATGCGCCCAATTCCCTGGATCGCTCGGTTGCCGCCGCGACCGCATCCATGATCAGCCCCCGCAAGGCCCCCTGCTCCAGCACGCGCAGTCCGGCAATGGTGGTGCCGCCGGGCGAGGTGACCTTATTTTTAAGGCTCGCCGGATGCTCGCCGCTCTCCTGGGCGAGTTTGGCCGAACCCAGCACCGTCTGCACGGTCAGTTGCTCGGCAATGGGACGCGGCAGGCCGGCCAGCACGCCGGCATCGATCATGGCCTCGATGAACGCAAACACATAACCGGGACCGCTGCCGCTCAAACCGGTCACCGCATCCAAAAGATGCTCGGGCACCTCGACGCAGGTGCCCACCGCGGAGAACAGCGCGGCGGCGATCTCGCGGTCGCGGGCCGTAGCCTCAGGATTCGGGCTGAAGGCGGCGGCGCCGGCCAGCGCCAGAGCCGGGGTATTGGGCATCACCCGGATCAGCCGGACCGGGGCGGCAAGCCCATTGGCCAGGGCGCGCAGGGTGATTCCGGCCATGATCGACAACACCAGGTGCCGCCCGTTGATGTATGGACGGTATTGCGCCAGCACCGGGGCTGCCAACTGCGGTTTGACGGCCAAAACCACGATGTCGCTGTTCCGGCACAGGATGTCCGGCTCCTGGGTGCAGGCAAGGCCGTACTGGTTGGCGAGCAGTTCGCGGCGGGCCGCTGCCGGTTCGGCGATGGTGATGGTGTCCGGGGCGGCCAGACCGGCGGCCAGGATGCCGCGGACCATGGCCTCGGCCATCTGGCCGCCGCCGACAAAGCCAATGGAGGGAAGTGTAGCCATATCGTTTTCCTGAAGCATTTCGGTTGAGTCATTCCGTTTCCAATGCAATCGCCGTATGAATCGGCGTTCAATACGGGAGGAAACGGCATATAAAGAAAAGAAAAAAGTCATTCTGCGCGGAGCCGTCAGGCGGAGTCGCAGAATCCATTTATTGCCAAAGCGACACCGATTGCACTGATGCTTTTTCCGCCCTGCCGGGCGTGTGATCGTTCTTTTGCTTGCCCCAAAGAAAGGCACCGTCGAGGCGGGCACCCGCGTGAGCGGCGGCTGCGCCGTTCCTTCGCCTGCTCGCCGTGCGGCGGGCGGCGCGTGAACTCGTGCTTGCGCACTTCGGACAGCACGCGCCGCTGTTCCGCCGCCTTGGCTGCGCGGCTCAGCCGCTCCCGATGGGGAACTGCCGCCACAATGGCCGTCATTGCGAGGCACGAAGTGCCGAAGCAATCCAGGGGTAGGTTGGGGTGAGTCGCAGGCGAACCCCAACCCTGCCACGGCGCGAAGTTGCCGCGATGACGGTACTCATTGAGTTGTGCAATGAAAATGAAATAAGAACAACAAAATCAATGGCGGCCATTATACGCGGCTTTGCGGCGGGCGACAACCGCTGTCCGCCATAAACAACAAAAACAAAAAAACCGCCGGTTTTGGCCGGCGGTTTTTTTGTTTGTATGTACGACAATCAGACGTGTTGGGTCACAACACTCGCGGTCGGGTCAGGCGGCGCAAGCCGGACCACCGGCCATCGCTTCGCCCGCCGGGGCAAAGAAAGGGGCGAGCGTTGCCCCCTGAACGGGTTGCGCCTCCGGACGGGCCAGGCTTGCGCCCCGTTGCTTGAAGGTCACATATTCCCATGACTGGGGACTGTCGATGATGGTCTGCATGAAGGCGCGATGCAGTTCGTGGCCGGAGCGGTCGGCAATCACATGGCCGAGCACTGGAGAGCCAAGCAAGGCGAGGTCGCCGATGATGTCGAGCACCTTGTGGCGGATGAACTCATCGTCAAAACGCAGGCCGTCTTCGTTGAGAATGGAATGGCGGTTCCAGTGGATGGCAATCACGTTGTCCAGCGTGCCGCCCAGGGCCAGGCCGTTCTGCCAGAGCTGTTCCACCTGCTCGACAAAACCGAAGGTGCGGGCCCGGGCAATTTCCCTGCTGAACCGCTCCGGCGTCACTTCCACCGAATAGCGCTGCTCGCTGATCACGGCGTTGTCGAACTGGATCCGGGCGGAGACCTTGTAGCCGTCGTAGGGCTCGATCCGCATCGATTTGTCGCCGGCCGCAAAGGTGATCGGCCGGGTGATGCGCAGCATTTTACGTAAGCTATGCTGCTGGCGCAGCCCGGCGGTCTTCAGCAGGCGGACGAAAGGCCCGGCGCTGCCGTCCATGATCGGCGCCTCATGGGAATCGAGATCGATCACCGCGTTGTCGACCCCGCATCCCCGCAATGCCGCCAGGAGATGCTCGGTGGTGGAAACGGTGTGCAAGCCTTCGCCGATGGTGGTGGCCAAGGTGGTGTCCACCACACGCTCCACCCGGGCCGGGATGACGGGCCGGCTTTCGATGTCGGAGCGGAGGAACAGGATGCCGGTGTTCGCCGGGGCCGGGTTGATGGTCAGATTGACGGTCCGGCCGGTATGCAGGCCAACGCCGCAGCAACTGACCGGGCGCTGGATGGTGTATTGGTACGGCTCTATCCGATGTGCCATGGGCCTGTGAACAATGGAGGGATAAGGGAAAAATAGTATAAACTCTATGGAGTTATAAAATATATGCAATTATCGACCCACCTGCCGCAAAGAACATTTGCGCGATGTTTTTTTTAATTTTTATAATAAAATCAAGAAATAATCATGAAAACGACCCGGATGGCCGCCAGCAGGCTTTACCTGCTTCCTGTGGCAAAAAGAACACAACTCGCCCCGCCACCTCAGAGTGTGGGCGATTGGACACAGTCAGGGTCAAGGGACAGCAGGCCACGAGCGCAGCCTGGCCAGGATGGCGCGGGAAAAATCCGCATCGGTTTCCACCCGCATCCGCAAGCCGTACAGGGGAAGGGACAGATGGCCCGCCTGTCCGGACAGCTTGACCAGATCCTTTTCCGTGGTCATCAGCCACCTTGCCCCTGATTTCCGGGCCTCGGCCAAAAGCCGGTCGAGCAGCGGCCCGGTGTAGCGCTGGTGGTCGGCCAGGGGGAAAAATCCGGCCAGGGAAAACCCGTGTTCGCTCAGGGTCTGCCGGAACAACTCGGGATGGGCGATGCCGCAGAAAGCGAAGCACGGTTCCCGGTGCAGCGGCTCGGGGTCGGCGGGCACGATCATGCCGGACGGGGCGGTTGCAACCAGCCCTTCCATCCGCAGACCGGCGAACGCAACCGGGGTGGCGGGAAATTTCGCCTGGAGCAGTTGGGCGAACCGTTCGGCCCGCTCGCGGTTGGCCGCATGCACCCCGGTCATGACAAAACCGGTGGCGCGCCGCAGGGCCGCCACCGGCTCCCGCAGATCGCCGCCGGGAAACACCCTTGAATTGCCGGCCAGCCGGTCGGTGTTGAACAGCACCAGATCGATGTCGCGGACGATCTGCAAGTGCTGAAAGCCGTCGTCGAGCACAAGCACATCGGCGCCCATCTCCTGGGCGCGGCGGGCCGGCAGCCTGCGGACCACGCCGGTCAGCACCGGCACGCCGGGCAGGGTTTCGGCCAGCAGCCTCGGTTCGTCGCCGGCGGCATGGGCATCGAGCAGCAACGACGTCCCGTCGGACACCAGATTGATCGCGCCCCTGGCCGCGCCGCCGTAGCCCCGGCTGACAATGGCCGGCTTGAAACCATGCTCCTGGAACAGGCGGGCCAGATACTGCACCATGGGCGTTTTGCCGGTTCCGCCCAGGGTCAGGTTGCCGACGCTGACCACCGGGATGGGAAAACGATGGGAGCGCAGCACGCCCCGCCGGTACAGCGAGGCGCGCAGGTGCATGGCCAGGCTGTACAGGGGGGAAAACGGACGGCCGAGGGCAAAATAAAAAAAATTGGGGTGCATGATGGGTCCGCCGGACCGGAGAGGGGTTCATTCCGTTTCCAATTCAATCGCAGAGTATGGTTCGGCATGCAATACGAGAGGAAACGTCATTACAAGAAAAAGTCATTCTGCGCGGAGCCCTCAGGCGGAGTCGCAGAATCCATCCATTGCCAATGTGACACCGATTGCAACGATGCCTGTTCCGCCCTGCCGGGCGTGGCACTTTCTTTTGCTTGCCCAAAAGAAAGTCACCGTCGAGGCGGGCACCCCACGAAAGCGCCGGCTACGCCGGTCCCTTCGCCGCTCACCATGCGGCGGGCGGCGCGTGAACTCGTGCTGCGCACTCGGACAGCACGCGCCGCTTCTCCGCCGCCTTGGCTGCGCGGCTCAGCGCTTCCGAAGGGGATAACGACCACTCCAAACGCCGTCATTGCGAGGCACGAAGTGCCGAAGCAATCCAGAAAAACAGCAGGTTGGCTTGTCCAACTGGCGGCAGGCTGGCTTGTCCAGCCGGCGGCGGGTTGATTTATTCAACCGGCGGCAAGTTGATAAACTGGCGGCAGGCTGGCTTATTCAACCGGCGGTCCATCGCCTGCCGGTCCGGTCATTTTTAGTGCAAAAAAAAGAGAATACGGTATGAAAAAGGCACAGTAGAGCATTGTTGCCGCTTTTGCAATTCAATCAGAAAAGGGGGCTGCCATCGTGTTGCTTGCGCGTTTGTTCTTGGGCCTTGCCGCGCTGGCCTTCTCGGTCTGCGCCGCCGGCGCGTCTCTGGCCGCCGAAACGATCACCATCGGGGTCGCGGGCGCCCACAGCGGCGATCTGGCCCCCTACGGTCTGCCGACCCTGAAAGCCGTGCAACTGGTGATCAGGGAGATCAACGCTCAGGGCGGCATCAATGGGCAGCCGGTGGACTTGCTGGTCGAGGACGACGGCTGCAAACCCGAGCTTGCCACCAACAGCGCCACCAAACTGGTGGCGGGCAAGGTCAGGGCGGTGATCGGCCATACCTGTTCCGGGGCCACCAAAGCGGCCCTGCCGATCTATCACGCCGCCAAAGTGCTGGTCATCTCGCCCTCGGCAACCACCCCTGCCCTGAACCAGGACGGTGAATATCCGCTCTTTTTCCGCACCATCGCCACCGACAACATCCAGGCCGCCACCCAGGTCGATTTTGCCCTGCAAACCCTCAAGGCCACCAAGATCGCGGTGCTCCACGACAAGGGCGACTACGGCAAGGGCCTGGCCGAACATGCCCAGGCCCTGATCGGAAAATCCGGCACGGCCAAGGTGGTCTTGTTCGAGGGCATCACTCCGGGCGCGGTCGATTATTCGGCCGTGGTCCAGAAGATCAAGCGCGCGGAGGCCGACGCGGTCCTGTTCGGCGGATACCACCCCGAGGCCTCGAAGCTGGTCAGCCAGATGCGGCAGAAGCGGATCGCCATCCCCTTTATCTCGGACGACGGCATCACGAACAACACCTTCATCAAGGTGGCGGGCAAGGATGCCGAGGGCGTATATGCCACCGGGCCGGCCGATGTGGCAGACAACCCCATCACCAGAACCTACCGGGAAAAATTCAAACAGGCCGAGGGCGCCGAGCCGGGCGCCTTCTTCGACAACGCCGTGGCCGCGGCCCTGGCCCTGACCAAGGCCATCGCCAAGGCCGGTTCCGTTGACCCGGAACAGGTGGCCAAGGTCTTGCGCGCCGAGGAGGTCGCCACCCCCTTCGGCCGCATCAAATTCGACGCCAGGGGCGAGCCGGTGGGCATCGGTTTCACCCTCTACCAGGTCAACAACGGGCAGTTTGTCCAGGTCCGATGAAGGCTGCCCGCCCCAGGCGATGTTTTTGTTGTATTTTGTATTGTCCGCCCTGCCCTTGCCGTTGCCCGGCATGACGCTTTCCCGGATGGGCCCGTGGAATATTTTTTTGAACTGCTGTTCAGCGGCCTGACCAGAGGGGCCATCTATGCCCTGATCGCCCTGGGCTACACCATGGTCTACGGCATCATCGGCCTGATCAACTTCGCCCACGGCGAAATGTACATGATCGGGGCCTTCACCGCCCTGATCGTCTCCTCGGTCCTGTCGATCCATCACCTGCCCTTGCCCGCCATTCTGGTTCTGGCCGCGCTGGCCGCCGCCGTCTGGGCCGGGGCCTACGGCTTTACCGTCGAGCGGTTCGCCTACCGGCCCCTGCGCGGCGCGCCCCGGCTCTCGCCCCTGATCTCCGCCATCGGCATGTCCATCTTTCTGCAGAACTATGTCATGCTGGCGCAGACCGCCGATTTTGTCCCCTTCCCTTCGCTCGTCCCCGAATTCGCCTTTCTCGAACCGTACAGCGCCGTCGTCAACTCCTCCAGCCTGACCATCCTGGCGGTCTCGGCCCTGGTCATGACCGCGCTCACCCTGCTGATCAAGTACACCCGGATCGGCAAGGCCATGCGGGCCACGGCCCAGGATCAGAAGATGTCGCTTCTGGTCGGCATCAAGGTCGATCGGATCATCTCGCTCACCTTTGTCATCGGTTCGGCCCTGGCAGCCATCGGCGGCCTGCTGATCGCCTCCCACATCGGCCAGATCAACTTCGCCATCGGCTTCATCGCCGGGATCAAGGCTTTCACCGCCGCGGTCCTGGGCGGCATCGGCTCCATTCCCGGCGCGGTTCTGGGCAGCTTTGTCCTCGGCCTGACCGAGGCCTTTGCCACCGGTTATGTATCCAGCGACTACGAGGATGTTTTTGCCTTCTCCCTGCTGGTGCTGATTCTCATCTTCCGGCCGGCCGGCCTGCTCGGCAGGGCCACGGCGGAAAAGGTGTGAGGGCGGCGATGGGCAAGACCAGAACCTTCCCGCTTACCGGCAAAGACCTCCGCCACGCCGTCCTCACCGGATGCTGGTTCATGTTCCTCACCTTTCCCCTGCTGGTGATCAAGGTCAATCCGGCCGAACAGACCGTCACCTGGCGGTGGGCCAACATGCTGTGGGTGGGCGGGGTCAGCA